>DASSKL010000056.1 GCA_035690485.1 Mycobacteriales bacterium
GTTAGGAGCCCCTCGCAGCAGTATCAGCGTGTCAGGAGGCAACTCATCGCTGCGCAGGCGCGGTGTTCCGCGCAGCTCTTGTCGCCGCGGACGGACCGGACTCATGCCTTCGTCCGCGCACTCAGCCACGGGCGGCAAGGTACCCGGCGGGTCACCTCAAGCGCCGAGAACGTCATCCATCTTGGCGGCAGCGTCGCGCTGCAGGACGGGCAGAACGTGCGTGTAGGTGTTCATCGTCAAACTGATGCCGCTATGCCCGAGGGTCTCCATCACGACGCGCGGGGCGACGCCCTGAGCGAGGAGCAGGGTGCGCGCAGGTGTGTCGAAGATCGTGTAGCCGGATGTGGCGCAGGCCGGCGACCTTGCACAGCTCGGTGAAGCGGCGGCTGACGTTGCGCGGGTCGAGCGGAGTGCCAATGACCGAGGGGAAAACGAGGTTGTGGTCGGTCCATCGGGGCCCGGCGGCGAGGCGTTCTTCGGCCTGGCGGCTGCGGTGTGCGGTGAGCGCGCGGATGCAGACGTCGGGCATGGGGATGCTGCGCCGGGAGCGGGTGGTCTTGGGGTCGACGAAGGCAAGTTGCTTGTCGACGTACTGCAGGGCGCGGCGCACATGCAGGACGCCGGTGTCGAAGTCGATGTCGTCCCAGCGCAGCCCAAGCGCTTCGCCGCGACGCAGGCCCATGGCCAGCGCGACCGCGTAGAAGGCAAAGAGCCGGTCATCCGCCACCGCGCTGAGCAGCTGCTTGCTCTCCTCGACGGTGAGCGGCTGGATCTTCTCGGCACGGCCAACGCCGCCGAGCTGGTCTCCCGAAGATGCACCATCCAAAGACAATCAATTTCTCACGTTTGAGGCGATTGCCCATAAATGTCTCCGTGGACATCCCTCCAGGAGAAGACTACGATCTACCTCGCTTCACGATGTAATGGCGAAAGACGGGCTTGACAGGGCGGACCTTTCTAGGGGGCGAAACATGGGCGTGAGAACGGCTCAGTCTATGGGGAGGCGCGTGCGCCGACTCTTCGTCATAGTTTGCACACTTCCTATGGTCATCGGCCTCTGGGCCCTTCCGGCTATCGCCTCGACGTGCGCATCCCAGTACTACTATTCCGGGTGGTACACCACCAATTCAGCGTACGAGGGCATCTACGGCACCGAGTTTGTCAACGAGATAACCGTTAGCGACGTCGCGCACGAGCACGGACTCATCTACTTGTCGAGCCAAAGTCAGCCCGGATTCCGCGGCTGGGGCTGGCAGTGACTGGGTGCAGGCAGGTTACGGAGTAGGAACCGTCGATACCAGTTCTTCCTCGGTGCTCGCGGTCTACGAAGAGGCGTCAGACCTCAATTCTGGCAGCGGTGCCGTCGCCCATTTCTACGCAGCCGACCCTCTAGGCAACCATCATTTCTACGTGAACTATCAGAATGAAACGGGGTATGGTGGAAGAGGCCTCTATCAAGCCTATGCGAATAGCACCTATCTAGGTGGATCATGGCAGATCCTGCCCGCACAGACCCAATTCTATGCGCAAATAGAGGCAGATAACTTTTCCGGGTCCAACGAAACTTGTCCAAACATTCACGATGGGCAGTTGGGAATGAACGGCGTGGATCCACCCAATTGGGACTCGACTACCGAACTATACATACTTCAACCACCAACCGGCTGGCAGCCATGGAATCTGCCTTCCCTGCAACGTCACACCTGACGAACGCAAGCATCTATACACGCCAGACGTATTCCTTCTACAGTGCGTTCGCGGCCTGGGGGAGCTAAAATGAAGAGGCATGTACCGAGACTCCAATCTACCCGACCACGCTACATATCGCTTCTCACCTTGGGCGCCGCCACCCTTGCGCTCGTGGGCTACACAATCGTGGGTACCACTACACCCGGTTCCATTCGAGCCGCGGATCGGTACCCACCCGGCACCGTGCTAGTCGCCGACCAAAGCCCTTCCTCATCCTGGTCTGTTAGTTATCCATTCACCTTGCCTGCTGGATATCAACCACCTACGGGCATGGCAACAGACCCTCACGATGCCGGCGTATGGCTGTTCGCTCAACGCCTGACGCCCAACCAAACTGTGGCTGAGACGGTCTTTCACTGGGCCGATGGCAAGTTATCAACATACGACATCGACACGTCAAACTCCGCTCTGCTCGCTGGAGCGCAAACGCCTATGGTTGTAGACGCGCACAACATTGTATGGGTGGGCGTCAACCGAAACGTTCTCAGAATCGATCCAGTAGCCATGGAACCGATCCAGACGCTTCCGCTACCCGATGTTCCTACATATGACAACTCCAGCGGCCTCCCCTCTCCTCCGGTGCAGGGCGCAGAGGCGGAGGGATTCACATCCGTCGATTCCATCGCGTTGGTGGACGACACGGTGATGATTGGTCGTCGATTCTCGACGGTACTTCAGTCAATGGATCTCTCGACGCTGCAAGTCACCGACATACCTTTGCCACAGAACACCGAATTGGCCGGATTGGATAGTGACCTTGCCGGCAATAGTCAGGGACCGTTATACGTCGTGTTGTATAACAGGGATGGCTCCCACGAACTCGCGCAATACGGATCCCACAGATGGCTTGACCTTACGGTTAATCCCTGTCCGGCATACGCCGCAAGAGTAAGCGGTGCTCAGGTCATCGTATCCGGCGCAGATTGTGTGGCGCGCGGTGCGGCGACCACTAGCGGGTCCCCCACGCAGCTCGCTACGGTGACTAGCTCGCAGCGCCGTGGGACCGCGATTTCCGCAGACGCTTTCCTAGTCTGGTCCAATACCGAGTCGGACATCGTTGACCAGAATGGTAAGGCTACCGACCGCCCTGCGTTGGGTCAGGTGGTCGTCGTTCAACACGCAGCTCCGATGGCACAAAGAAGCGCCAGTACACCCGTAGATCACACACTGGTGCCCATAACGCCAGGACTTACGGCATCAAACGGCAACGGTTCTCTCTGGTTCATTCCAGCACAAGGCGGATCATCCGTTGGACTTATTTCCGCGGCGTCGGAGCAGCGTAATTGAGAGACCGCAGTAGCCTTTTACAACCGCGGACTGGCCTAATAGGCATAGCAGCAATAGGAGTCCTAACTCTTGGAGTATCCTCGTGTGCCAATCACGCGGCGGGCGGCTACCTGCAAGGTCGCGCGCACCCCTGCAGCGGTCCAGGCCCCACGATTGCCCCGGACCGGTCTTTGACAATCTCGGTCCGACAAGGGGGTCGTCGTATTGCACAAGTGAACGTAAAGACGCCGTTTGAATTCAAATTTGCGCTAAAGCCGGGAAGCTACATCGTCGTAGCGCCTGGAGATGCGGCCGTCGGCGCAACCGTCCGTGCGGGTCGTACTACTCGTATCGTGTTGTACGCGAATTGCGGCTGAGCGTTAAGTTGATCGGCAGTCAGCCTTGTGACCACACCCTTTCGCCTCCAGACCTCAGTCCGCAGGACTCCCGTGGACCCTGGCCATCACGTCATACGTTGCTGTCACGGTTGCTGTCAACCGCCGTCCAGCACCTCGACAACCTTCGCGATCATGCGCCTGACCTGCGCTTTTGGGTGGGCCGCCTGGGGATCGAACCCAGAACCCGCGGATTAAAAGTCCGCTGCTCTGCCAGTTGAGCTAACGGCCCGGCCGGTGCGGGATGCCGCTGCACTTCCAGCGGTCTCCACGACATCGATCCCGAGTATGCCTGAGGCGATTCAGAGCGCCAGGCGACGAGGGTGGCGACCAATCCCTCACCGCGACCGCTGCGACCCGCCTAGACCTGGTGCCGCAAGCCGCGTTCGATATCGAGCGCGTGGTGCACGATCTCGTGCGCATTCCGTCGTACGACGTCATCGCGGTCCATCGGACCGAGTTCGGGGTGCTCAGCCGTCACACCGGCAGGGGTCTCGGCTGCTGCGCGGAGCCATTCGTCGGCGGCCCGCTCCATCGCACGCAGACCGACGACCGCCGACATCGGTGACGCGTCACGCACCGACAACGCCACCCGCTCGTCCCACGGCATCAGCCCGGCTCCGGGGTCCAGCGAGAGAGACCACAGGCGTTCGGCGCCGTAACGGAGCACGTCGACGACGTGCCACAGATATTCGCGCGGACTCCACACGCCGTCGTCCCGCGACCGCGGACCGTCTCCTTCGCCGAACAGGTCGCGATATCGCTGGGGCGACTCGCGCACCACGGCGACGAGCGTCTCCACCGGCTCGGCCCAGTCGTAACCGCACTCGGCACAACGTCCCTGCGGCAGGGTGGCCACGGCGGATCAGCTGCCCGGCGCACGACGCACGCGGACGAGCACGTCGATCGCGTTGCGTTCACCGTCCGCTGTCTGCACCGGCCGCAGGACGCGACCGGCCTTTTCGACAACGAGCCCGGAGACCGCAGCGAGATCGGCGACGACGTCATCGGCCGCGTAGAGCACGGAGGCGTCCTGGGGCCCGCCGACGCCCTCGGTCAGGTTGGTGCTGTCGTGCGCGACGACCAGCATCGTGCCGCCCGGCGCCAACTCCCCAGCGGCGGCTGACAACGCCGCACGCCGCTGCGACGCCACGAGCTGCAGATAGGCGACGACGACCGCGTCATAAGGCCCGGGGGGAAGCGCACCCGCGACGACGTCACCGACGATGAACGAGCTGCGGTCCGCGACGCCCGCTTCCGCGGCGAGGTGGCGAGCCCTCTCGATACCTACCGACGAGAAATCCACGCCGACCACGTCCCAGCCGTGCACCGCAAGCCAGATCGCGTTGCGTCCCTCGCCGCACGCGACGTCCAGGGCCCGGCCCGGTGGCAGCCCCTCGAGCTCGGCGGCCACGAACCGGTTGGGCCCGCTGCCCCAGACGAGATCGCTCGCGGCATAGCGCTCGTCCCACACACCCGCGTCCATGCGACCTCCTCACGACCGCTGACGACAGCCAAGCAGACAGGTAGGACCGCGGACCCGCCACGTCGAAGCATCACCCCCATGAGACGTCTGCTCGTCGCCGGCGTGGCCCTCGCCCTGCTGCCCGCCACCGGCGCCGTGGCTGCGACTGCGACTGCGACTGCGACTGCGACGAGCCAAGTTTTGCCGACGACGGCGCGGCTGACCGGGCTGCCCGGCGACGGCCCCCCGGCGCTCTACCGGCCCGAGACGACGCTCCCCGCGGCCCACGGCTGGCCGGGACCGGAGTCGTTCCCGCGCACGTCCGGCACCGGGCGGCTGGCCGACGGGGGGTTCTTCTGGACCGACTACCTCTACGACGACCACGGCGCCACCACGGCATCGACCGGCGGCCCGTCGGTCACGGCCGGCACGCCGTCGTTCGGGACCTACACCTATCCCTCGGGCCCGGCGAGCGGCAACGGCGCCGACATCTTCCGCGCGGCCGTGCTGCTGAAGGGCGACGCCACCTACTGGCGGGTCGACTGGACCACGCTCGCCGACCCGACGGTCCCCGTCGCCGAGTGGACGTTCGACCGCGACGACAACGCGAAGACCGGGACGTCGACCTGGCCGGCCAAGGCCGGCATCACATCGGCGGGCATCGACACCGCCCTCGTGGTCTCGAGCCGCGGCGCGCAGCTCATCGACGTCGCGAGCGGCACGGCCACGCGACTCCCGGTGACCGTCGACCGGGCCGCTCAGTCGTTCGTCGTACGCATTCCGGCGTCGACGCTGACGCCGAACGGCGCCTGGCGGATCCGGCTCGCCGCCGGCGTCGCGGACAAGACCGGCACGACGTTCGCGCAACCGCCCGACGCCACACCGCTGCAGCCGGCCGTCTACAACGTGACGTTTCGCACGCGGGCCCAGGAGACGCCGAAGTACAACTTCTGGGACGACATGGCGCAGACGCAGGCGCTGGACCAGGGCGACGTCAGCGCGTTCTCGGCACTCATCCGCTGGTCCCACCTCGCCGCCCGCACGACCACGCCGGAGGCCCGGCCGACGGGCTGGAGCGACCGCTGGTACGTCTCGTCCGTCGACCTCGGACCCGGCGTGCGCACCGACCCGTCGACGATCGAGGACGGCCAGCCCAACTACCTCGGCCGGGTGCAGCCCTACGGCATCTACGTCCCGACGACGTACGACGCGAAGCACCCGGCGCCGCTGACGTTCCTCTTGCACTCGCTGACACAGAACCACAACCAGTACGCCGCGACGACACCGAACTTCGTGCAGGAGGCCTGCGAGCAGCGCCACTCGATCTGCGTGACGACACTCGGACGCGGGCCCGACGGCTTCTACCACGACTACGCCGAGCTGGACTTCTGGCAGGTCTGGCACGCGGTGGCCTCGGCCTACGCCCTCGACCCGGAACGCACCGTCCTCAGCGGCTACTCGATGGGCGGCATCGGCAGCAACCAGCTCGCGATGCAGCACCCCGACCTCTACGCGAAGTCCGTGACGCTGGCCGGCGGGGTGGGCAACCTGCCCGCCCTGGTCAACCTGCGGTGGGTGCCCACCTATCTCGCCGGCGGCGCGGAGGACGAGCTGGTCTGGGCGACGACGGAGAAGGCCGAGGCCGACGCGCTCGACGCACTCGGCTACCGCTACCGGTGGATGCTCTACCCGGTCCTGGACCACGTCGTCTACGAGCTCGCGGACAGCTTCGCCGACGCGGCCCGCTACATGGGTGACGCGAGTCGCGTCAAAGACCCCGGGCACGTCACGTTCCGGTGGACGCCACGCAGCGAGCAGACCTCGAGCTCGAACCAGCTGTCCCAGGGAGGTATCGCCTGGACGCAGCGTCCCGACCTCGGCATCGGCACGACCGGCGCCTACTGGCTGCGCGACCTGCAGGCCCGCTCCACCGCGAGCGACGCGCAGGTCGACGCGATCAGCGGCGCACGGCCGGACGCCGTGGTGACGCCGGTCCGCAGCCGCACCGTCGACCCGACGAACGCGCCGGAGCCGGCGATCGTCACGCAGCTGACGTGGCGGACGAGTGCGCGCCCGCCCGCGACACCGCGACTGACCCTGCACCTCACGAACGTCGCCGCGCTGACGGTGCTACTGGCCGACGCCGGCTTCAAGCCCGGCACAAAGAGCGTGCTCGACGTCATGACCGACGGGCCGACGCGGCTTCGGCTCGGCACCCGTACCGTGCAGCTCGCCGCCGGGCACCACACCCTCTGGTTCACCGCCTGACACCTGGCGGAGATCGGACGCAATCGTCGATGTCCGATCTCCGCTAGAAATCGGCGGCGGACGTGCGGCAGAGTGGAGCACGTGGAGCTCGAGGAGGAACGCTGCTGGCGCGCGGTGCAGAGCCGCGACCCGCGGTTCGACGGCTGGTTCTACAGCGCCGTCGTGACGACCGGCATCTACTGTCGGCCGAGCTGCCCGGCCCGGCCGCATCGGGTCAACCTGCGCTTCTTCCGCAGCGCAGCGGCAGCCCAGGCGGCCGGCTTCCGCGCCTGCAAGCGCTGCCGACCCGACGCGGTGCCCGGCTCACCCGAATGGAACGCCCGCGGCGACATCGTCGCCCGCGCCATGCGGCTGATCGCCGACGGCGTCGTCGACCGCGAGGGAGTCGACGGGCTGGCGAAGCGGCTCGGCTACACGACCCGGCACGTGCACCGGATGCTCACGGAAGAGCTGGGTGCGGGTCCGCAGGCACTCGCCCGCGCGCAACGGGCTCACACCGCCCGGCTGCTGCTGGAGACGACGTCGCTGAAGATGGCAGAGGTCGCGTTCGCCGCCGGCTTCGCCAGCGTGCGGCAGTTCAACGACACGGTCCGCGAGATCTACGCCTTGACCCCGACCCAGGTGCGCGGGCCGGGGCTCGATCGCGAACGCCGCCCCGCCGGCACCCTCACGCTGCGGCTGCCCTACCGCCGACCGTTACACGCAGGTGCCGCGCTCGGCTTCCTCGCCCAGCGCGCGGTCGCAGGGGTCGAGAGCTGCGACGGCGCCGGCTATGCGCGCAGCCTCGCGCTGCCGCACGGGCACGCCGTCGTACGGCTCGCGCCGACCGGCGACCACGTCACGGCGACGTTGCGCCTCGACGACGTGCGCGACCTCGCCACGGCCGTCCACCGCGCGCGCCGCCTCCTCGACCTCGACGCGGACCCGGTCGCCATCGACGAGCAGCTCGGCGCCGACCCGACGTTGAGCCGGCTCGTCGCCGACTCGCCCGGCCTGCGCGTCCCGGGTTACGCCGACCCGGCGGAGTCCGCGATCCGCGCGGTGATCGGGCAGCAGGTGTCGGTCGCCGGAGCGCGGACGACGACGGCGCGGCTGGTCACGACGCTCGGCGCGCCACTCGTCAACCCCGACGGTGGCATCACGCACGCGTTCCCGACCGTGGAAGCCCTCGCCGGCGTCGACCCGGACAGCCTGCCGATGCCGCGCTCCCGCGGTCGCGCGCTGCACGGCCTGGCCGCCGCACTCGCCGACGGGCGCATCTGCCTCGATCCCGGGGCCGACCGCACCGAGGCGGCACACCGGCTGCTCGCCCTGCCGGGTATCGGGCCCTGGACCGCGGCCTACGTCGCGCTGCGCGGCCTCGGCGACCCCGACACGTTCCTGTCCACCGACCTCGGCATCCGCCGTGCGCTCGAACGCCTGGGCCGGCCGACCGCCGCTCCCGCCGTGGAGGCGCTCAGCGAGCACTGGCGGCCCTGGCGCTCCTACGCCGTCATGCACCTGTGGCAGTCGCTGCACGACCTTGCCCGCACCCCGATCGGAGCCGTGCCCGCATGACCGACACCCACTACGCGATGGTCCCCAGCCCGCTCGGCGACCTCCTCATCACCAGCGACGGCACCGCGCTGACGCGCCTGTACCTGCCGTCGGACCGGCGTACGCCGGCGTCACCGGACCCGTCCTGGAAGCCGGTGTCGGACGCGGTCCTGACCGAGACCGCGCGACAGCTGACGGCCTACTTCGCCGGCGAGCTCACGGAGTTCGACCTGCCGCTCGCCGCGGCCGGCACGGAGTTCCAGCACAAGGTCTGGGCCGCCCTGTGCGCGATCCCCTACGGCACGACCGCGACCTACGGCGAGATCGCCGCGAAGATCGGCGCGCCGACGGCCAGCCGGGCGGTGGGGCTCGCCAACGGCCGCAACCCGATCGCGATCGTGGTGCCGTGCCACCGCGTCATCGGCGCCAACGGGTCGCTCACCGGCTACGCCGGTGGGCTGGCCACGAAGCAGCACCTGCTCGCCTTAGAGTCCGGGCTGCCCCTGGCCGTCTGAGCCGCGCAGTTCCTGCACCCACGCCGGGTGCTGCCGCTCGCCGTAAGCCGCCGGCACCAGGCCGGTGCGCATCGCCAGCCGTGCCTCCGGATGCCGGTAGGCCATCCAGACGTGCCCGGCCAGCAGCACCACGAGTGCCAGCGACAGCAGGTCGTGCACGAGCGTCGCGCCCTGCCGCCAACCGAGCGGCACGTCGGCCCACGCGGTCGAGAGCATGACGACGCCGGTGCCGAGCAGCACCAGCCCTGCACCGGCCACGAACGCCGCCGCCAGCTTCTGGCCGCTGTTGAACTTGCCGACCGGCAACCCCGCCGTACGCCGGTCGCGCCGCCTCAACCACTCCCAGTCGTCGGGCCGGAAGCGGTTGAGCCGGCGCAGGTCCGCCCGGAACTCCGGCGACAGCAGGCCGAGCAGCGACGGCACGGGCAGCAGGAAGCCGGCCGCGACATGCACCGCCTCGACCATCGGCCGGTGGCCGACGAGCACGGACAGCCGCGGAAAGTAGAGCGCAGCCGCGGTGAGCACGAGCAGGCCGATCAGCAGCGAGGTCATCCGGTGCACCCAGCGCTCGGCCGGCGTGAACCGCAGCAGCTCAGGTGGGCGGGTCATCGCGGAAGTTCGACCGGCCGACCCAGCCGTCGACGGCGTAGCCGTACTGCTCCCAGTAGCCCGGGATCACCGTGGGCGTGAGCTGAATCCCGCCGAGCCACTTGCACGACTTGTAGCCGTACATCGGCGCGACCAGCATCCGCACCGGCCCGCCGTGGTCGTGCGACACCGGCCCGCCGTCCATGCCGTAGGCGACGAGCACGTCGGGGCGGCGCGACTGGTCCAGCGTCAACGACTCGGTGTAGACGCCGTCGAACGACGTGAACCGCAGTGCCTTCGCGCTCGGCTGCACCCCGACGGCGTCGAGCAGGTCGGCGAGGCGTACGCCGGCCCAGTGCACCTTCGGCACCCGCCAGCCGGTGACGCACTGGAAGTCGCGGGTGAGCCGCGTGACGGGCATCGCCTGCAGGTCGGCGAACGTCAACGTCGTGGGCTTCTCGACCAGGCCGCCGACGGCCAGCCGGTAGTCGGCCGGCGTGCGCGTCGGCTCGTCGGTCACGGTGTAGATGCGCCAGCCGCCGGTCGGCAGCAGCGACGAGACGCCCGTGGGGTCGTGGCTCGACAGCGCGCTCACCGCGCGGGTGGCCACGGACGACAGCGGCCCGCCGGCGAGCACGCCGAGCGCGCCCGCGCCGAGCATCCCGAGCACCACCCGGCGACCGACCGGGGTGCCGTCCGTCACACCGGCTCAACGCGGCGGGCGTACCCGTGCGTTCCCATCACCTCTTGATCATGGGCTCCTTCGCGGCCGCCGTACGATCCGCGCATGGCCAGCCTTCCCGAGCGCGGCATGTCCGGTGACGAGATCGTCGCGGCGCTGGAGCGCAAGCGGGAGCACGACGCACGCTGGCAGGACGGGCGGACGTTCGGCCTGGTCTTCACCGCCGGGCCGGAGGTCGATGCGCTTGCCGAGCGGGTCGCCACGATGTTCGTGCACGACAACGCGCTCAACCCGGCGGCGTTCCCGAGCCTGGCCGAGATCGAGCGTGACGTCGTCGGCATCAGCCTCGACCTGATGCACGGTCCGGACGGTGCGGCCGGGTTCATGACGTCCGGCGGCACCGAGAGCATCCTCATGGCGGTGGTCGCGGCTCGCGAACGCGCGCGGGTCGAACGCGGCATCACCGGCGGCGAGATCGTGCTGCCGGTCAGCGCGCACGCGGCGTTCCACAAGGCGGCGCACTACTTCGGGTTGACCGTGCGGCCGGTGCCGGTCGACGCCGGCTGGCGGGCCGACGTCGAGGCCGCCGCGGAGGTGGTCAACGACCGCACCGTGCTCGTCGTCGGCTCCGCGCCGCAGTACCCGCAGGGCGTCGTCGACCCGATCCCGGAGCTGGCCGCCCTGGCCCGAGGTGTCGGAGCAAGCTTTCACACCGACGCGTGCATGGGCGGTTTCGTGCTGCCGTTCATGGAGCGCCTCGGTGAACCGGTGCCCCCGTGGGACTTCCGCGTCGGCGGCGTGACCACGATCTCGGCCGACATCCACAAGCTCGGCTACGCACCCAAGGGCGCATCGGTCGTGCTGCACCGGTCCAAGAAGCTGCGCTCCTACCAGACGTTCCTCTTCGACGACTGGCTCGGCGGCTTCTACGGCTCGCCCAACATGCAGGGCACCCGCCTCGGCATGCCCATGGCGACCGCGTGGGCCGTGCTGCACCACATCGGTCTCGACGGCTACCTGCGCCTGACCCGCGAGACGGTCGACGCGACACGGCAGATCGCCGACGGCGTACGCCGCATCGCCGGTCTGCGCCTGCTCGCGGAGCCGGCCGCACACCTGCTCGCGATCGGCTCCGACGGCGTGGACGTCTTCACGGTGGGCGACGGGCTGCACGCGGCCGGCTGGCACGTCGACCGGCAGGGGCCACCGGACTCACTGCACCTGACGGTCAGCGCCGGCAACGTGCCGGTGGTGCGGGAGTTCCTCGCCGACCTGGAGGCCGCGGCGGACGAGGCGCGGGGCGCGCGGGTGACCGACCGCTCCACGTCGTACGCCGGGACCGACTGAGCACGCGAAAGGGCCCGGGCGGCCGAAGCCGTCCCGGGCCCTCTGCTGGCTAGCGCAGGGCTAGCGCGTCAGGCGTTGACGCGGCGGCGCAGCGCGAAGCCGCCGGCGCCGAGACCCGCGGCGATCAGCGCGGCACCCAGGCCGAGCTCGAGGCCGAAGGGCTTGCCGGTCGAGGTGCTGGTGCCACCGGCGACGGTGCCGCCAGAGGTGGTGCCACCCGCAGTGGTCCCGCCGGTGGTCGTGCCACCCGTGGTGCTACCGCCGGTGGTGCTGCCACCGGTGCTGGCGGCCGCGAAGCTGATCGGGGCGCCACCGGTGTTGGTGGTGTTGGAGCCGGACGCCGGGCCGACCGCGATCAGGCACTGACCGCCGGCGGCGCAAGAGCCGTCACCGATGGTGCCGGTCTTGACCGTGAACGTGGCCGTGCCCGCGCCGGACGCGTCGGTCGTCAGCGGGACGACGTTGCCGAGGTCGCAGTGCACGGTGCCCGGGTCGGTCGCGGCCTTCGAGTTGCACTCGACGACGAAGAGCGACGAGCTGGCCGGGAAGCCGGTGGCGGACACCGAGACCTTCGAGCCGTTGCTGAGGCCGCTTGCCGGGCTGACCGTCACGCCCGGTGCCGCGAGGGCGGGGCCCGCGGTGAACATGAGGGCCACGACGGCGCCACCCACGGCCGCGGTCGAGCCGAGAATCCGACGCATTCACATCTCCTGGGGGTTGATGCCGCGAGCCCTGCGCTCGCGCCTAAGCCATCGTGCCGACGTCACAGCGGGACACCATCCCCCGGAAGGGCCATCTTCGGAAATGGCCCGCCCCGGTGCGATTGGTCCGACCCGTCCGTAGCCCCGGCAGTGGCTCCGTACGAGCCTGGTGTGACTGAAGTGGAATATGGCACAACGGATCATCGGTGCCAAGCGTTCCGGAACTTGAGTCCAGTCAGTCGTGCCAGGCGCGTACGCACCCGTCCGGGTAGGTCAGGGTTCGCACCGGTTTGGCCGGGTTCCCGCCCACCAGCGTGTCGTCGGGCACGTCCTTGGTGACGACCGAGCCCGCGGCGACGACGACCCGCGAACCGATCGTGACGCCCGGCAGGACGATCGCCCGCGCGCCGATCCAGGAGCCGTTGCCGATGCGCACCGGCTTGTTGACCAGGGGCCGGCCCTCGATGCCGTGACTGCTGGTGTCGGTCAGGTAGACCTCGTTGGCGATCGCCACGTCGTCGCCGACCACGACCTCCTCGACCGAGAACAGCACGACCCCGCTGTTGATGAAGACCCGGTCCCCCATGCGGATCCGGCCCCAACCGCTGATCATCGTGCGCCGGTAGACCGACCAGATCCGGAAGTCGTCACCGACGACCAGGTCGGTCGCCTCGACGTTCGGCCAGCCGTGCACGGTCGCGTTGGCGCCCACCGTGGCATGGCGAAGGTGCCAGTCGGCGTTGAGCCGACGGCGCTGATGCGCCCACCAGAACTGGCCGAGCGCGACCTGGTCCCGGACGGATCGGCGCACGGCGGAGCAGCGTACGGCGTGCGGGGCAGGACCTCAGCACCGGTAGCGGACAATTCGGGACCGCTGGCCGACCTACACTCCGCGCTGTGAGCCAGCCGCGCGCATCGGCGTCCACGCCGCGACGGCGGCTGCACGTCGACGAGCGCCGGCAGCTCATGATCGAGGCGGCCCAGCGGCTGTTCAGCACGCGAACCGTCGACGAGGTGTCCGTCGACGACATCGCCGGGGAGTCGGGCGCGTCGCGCGCCCTGCTCTACCACTACTTCGCGAGCAAGCAGGACCTCTACGTCGCCGCGCTGCGCGAAGCGGCCGACGAGCTGGTGGCCCAGGTGACCTCGGTCGACGACCAGGTCGTCGACCCGCTGGCCCGGCTGGCCGTCTCGGTGCACGCCTACGTCGACTACGCCTCCGCGCACGCGACCGGCTTCATGACCCTGCTGCGCGGTGGGCCGGGCGCCGCGGAAGGGGAGGTCGGCGCCGTCGTCCAGTCGGTGCGCAACGCGCTCTACACCCGGCTGCTCGCCGGTCTCGGGGCCGCCAACCCGCGCCCGATCACCGCCGTGACGCTGCGCGCATGGATCGCCGTCGTGGAGACCGCCGCGCTGCACTGGCTCGAGCACCCGGAGCTCGAGCGCACCGAGCTCGAGGCCTACCTCGTCCAGGCCCTGCCCGCCCTGCTGGGCGCCGCCGAGCAGGTCCGCGCGGGAGGGTCGTGAGGTCGTTCGTCGCGTGGTTGCGCCGCCTGGTCCTCTCCCGGCGTACGCACGTCGTGGCCGCGGTCATCGGCATCGGCCTCGTCGGCGCCGCCACGGCGGTCGTCGTCGGCTCGCCGGTCGACCACGACGTCGGCCCGGTCCGAGCGCGCTTCGGCATCGGCTGGGCGTGGAACGGCGGCACTCGCGTCGGCATCGCACCCCTGGGGGCCGTGCGGTTCGACGACCACAGCGGCCCCGTGCGGCTCAACGTGCGCGTGACCGACCTCAGCATCGCCGACGTCCGCAAGACGTTCCAGGACCCGAGCAGCCTTACCTCGCTCGACGAGGAGGTCCGCAACGGCGTGGCGTCGGGCGTCCGCGAGGTGGCGATCCGCGCGCTGCTCATGGCGGTGATCGGAGCCGTGCTGCTGTCGGCGCTGGTCTTCCGGCGCTGGCGACCAGTCGTCGGCGCGGCGGCGACCGCGGTCGTGGCCCTCGGGGTCAGTGGCGGGATCGCGGCGCTGACGTTCCAGTCGCGGGCCCTGCTGGAGCCGCGCTACTCCGGGCTGCTCGTCGACGCGCCCGCGGCCGTCGGCGACGTGCGCAACATCGCCCAGCGGTTCACCCACTACGAGGACGAGCTCGGTGCGCTGGTGACGACGGTCTCCCGGCTCTACGACACGACCTCCACGCTCCCGGCGTACCAGCCGAAGGACGACGCGATCCGGGTGCTGCACGTCTCCGACCTGCACGACGACCCGCGCGGCATCGAGGTGATCCAGCGGCTGGTCAAGCAGTTCCACATCGACGTGGTGGCCGACACCGGCGACATCTCCGACCACGGCACCGCGTTGGAGAACCGCTACGTGCAGTTCATCCACGGGCTCGGCGTGCCCTACGTCTACGTCAAGGGCAACCACGACTCCTCGACGACGGTCGCCGGCGTGAAGGCGCAGGGGGCGAAGGTCCTCGACGACTCGACGCTGACGGTGGCGGGCCTGCGCTTCTTCGGGTCGCCCGACCCCCGCTTCACGCCCGACCAGCAGCGCGACGACGACTCGATGACCAAGGCCGAGCTGCAGCGGGACGGGGACAAGGTCGCCGGCATCCTCGCCGATCACGAGCCGCCGCCCGTCGACGTCGCGATGGTGCACGACCCGGCGATCGGCGGGCAGCTCGCCGGCGAGACACCGGTCGTGCTCGCCGGTCACCTGCACAAGCGTGGCGTCGTACGCCGGAACGGCACGATCATGCTGATCGAAGGATCCACCGGCGGCGCCGGCCTGCGCTCGCTCGACGGCGACACCCCGACGCCGCTCGAGTGCTCGATCCTCTACTTCGACCGGAAGGCGAAACATCTGCAGGCGTACGACGACATCACCGTCGGCGGTCTCGGCCTGGCCTCCGTGCAGATCAATCGGCACGTGGTCGAGCCGCTGTCTCCCTCGCCGTCACCGTCTCCGACCGAGTCGATCTCGCCGTCGGGCTCGCCGTCGCCCTCGACGCCGGTCGGGTCCGGCGGTCCCCCCACGCCCGGCCTGGCCCCATCGCCGACCCCCACGGCCAGCGGTCGGCGCTGACTCGGGGAGACTCTTTGTCGCCGGGTCGGGTCGTCACCTATGCTGTCGAGGCGTCCCCGACGGCTGACGATCTCACCGCAGCCCTCATCGTCCAGAGGCCTAGGACACCGCCCTTTCAAGGCGGCGACACGGGTTCGAATCCCGTTGGGGGCACGACCAAGGGCCACGCTTGCGTGGCACGAGGTCCCGTGGAGCAGCGTGGAGTGCTCGCCGCCCTGTCAAGGCGGAGGTCGCGGGTTCAAATCCCGTCGGGACCGCTCGGCACCTCCGGGTGCCACCTGGGCAGGTAGCTCAGTCGGTACGAGCGTCCGCCTGAAAAGCGGAAGGTCGGCGGTTCGACCCCGCCCCTGCCCACCACCTTCTACCAGCGTTTTCCCTGCTCAGCGCCCTAGTTCGCGCCTCCCGGCTCTTCCGGATCTTGACCGCTCGCGGTCGCTTTTTGGCCGAGTTACCCCGATGTACGTTGCACGCATGTTGCACGTTGATCTTGGCTGAGGTTCTCAGCGAGCCCGCCGCGGTCGGCGCAGTTCCCAACGTCATGGCGGGAGCGGCAGTCGACTACAACCGGCGCTACCGGTTGTTTGACAAGTGGCCCGACTGGTACCAGCATGTTGTACCAGTTGGAGGTGGGTCAATGGCAATCACTGCCAGCGAGGCGCGCAAGCATCTCTTCCCGCTCATCGAGCAGGTCAACGAGGACAGGACGCCTGTCGAGATCACCTCTCGCCGCGGCGACGCCGTACTGCTCTCCCGCGAGGAGTACGACGCCCTCCAGGAGACGGCGCACCTGCTACGTGCTCCCAAGAACGCCCGACGACTCCTGGAGAGCCTCGACCAGGCCCTCGCCGGCAAGCGCGAGGAGCATGAGCTTCAGCGGTGAGGCTCGTCTTCACGCCGCACGGCTGGGAGGACTACCAGCACTGGGT
>DASSKL010000057.1 GCA_035690485.1 Mycobacteriales bacterium
GCCAGCAGGACCCCCGACTCCTCGAAGGTCTCGCGCACCGCCGCGCAGACCAGTGCCCGGGCGACCGCCGCGTCGGCGTGCAGGATGCCGGCCCAGTCATCAGCCGGCGGGCCGTCCCAGGCGTTGACCGGCAGCTCGGCATCGCGCGGGTCGACGCGGCCGCCGGGGTAGACGTACATGCCCGCCGCGAACGCCATCGTCGCCACCCGGCGCAGGAGGTAGGCCTCCAGGCCCTCCCGGCCGTCACGCAGCAGGACGACGGTCGAGGCGTCGCGCGCGGGTGCCGCCTCCTCTTCCCCCGCCTGGATCCGCAGCGCGCGCTCGGTCCAGTCACCCGGCACCCCGCGGGACAGGCGGCGCAGCGCAGCGAGAGCCTCGGCGGGATCGGCGGCCATGACCGCGATCGTACGGCGAAGCGGCGGCGCTCCGGTCAGCGGACCTCGACGATGATCTCGACCTCGACCGGCGCGTCGAGCGGCAGCGCGGCCATGCCCACGGCGCTACGGGCGTGGCGGCCCGCGTCGCCGAACACGTCCTGCAGCAGCTCGCTCGCGCCGTTGACCACCTGCGACTGGCCGGTGAACGACGGGGCGCTCGCGACGTAGCCGACGAGCTTGACGACCCGGGTGACCTCGTCGAGGTCGACGACCGTGGTGAGGGCGGCCAGCGCGTTCAGCGCGCACTGGCGGGCGAGATCCTGGGCCGTCTCCGGGTCGACCTCGGCACCGACCTTGCCGGTGGCAGGCAGCTTGCCGTCACGGACCGGCAGCTGACCTGACGTGAACACCAGGTTGCCGGTGCGCGTGGCGGGCACGTAGGCCGCGACCGGCGGGACGACCTCCGGCAGGGCGAGGCCGAGCTCGGCGAGGCGCTCCCGTGCCGTCACTGCTTGGGGCGCTTGAGGTAGGCGACAAGCTGCTCCGGGTTGGGCCCGGGGATGACGGACACCAGCTCCCAGCCGTCGTCGCCCCAGTTGTCGAGGATCTGCTTGGTGGCGTGGACCAGCAACGGTACGGTCGCGTACTCCCACTTCATGTGACGGACCCTACGGGGCCGTCACATGAAGGTGCCGAGCCGCATGGGCGCGACCCCCAGCGAGGGGTCAGGCGCTGGCCGCGCGGCGGCGGCGGAGCAGGCGCTTGCGCTCCAGCTCGTTGAGCCCGCCCCAGATGCCGTGCGACTCCTCGGTCTCGATCGAGTGGTCGAGGCACTGCTGCTGCACCGGACAGCTGCGGCAGATCGCGCGCGCGTTGCCCTCCCGCCAGTCCTTCTCCGGCTTGCGCTCGAAGTGACTCGGCGGGAAGAAGTAGACGGCGTTCTCACCGTGGCACGCGGCCTGGGCGCGCCAGGTGGTGTCGTCTGTGAGCAGCACGGGTGCACACCTCCCGAGCGGGGTATGAGGGAGCGTTCAGGTGTGTGCTTCGCCACACCGCCGCCGGTCTCCTGCTGGGAAACCGAAACTGGTTCGGCCGTTTCCCGCCGAAGGGCCGCGGCTACGCTCGAACGCTGTGACGACACCGGCGGGGAGCCCGCAACACGACTGGCACGACGTGCGCCTGCACGTGGTGACCGGCAAGGGCGGCACCGGCAAGACGACGGTCGCAGCGGCGCTCGCCCTCGCGCTCGCCAGCGGCGGCAAGCGCACGCTGCTGACCGAGGTCGAGGGGCGCCAGGGCATCGCCCAGCTCTTCGACAGCCCGCCGCTGCCCTATGAAGAGCGGAAGGTGGCGGTCGCGCCGCGCGGCGGTGACGTCTTCGCGCTGGCGATCGACCCCGAAGAGGCGCTGCTCGAGTACCTCGAGATGTTCTACAACATGCGCCGCGCCGGCCGGGTCCTCAAGCGCCTGGGCGCCATCGACTTCGCCACGACGATCGCGCCCGGGCTGCGCGACGTACTGCTCACCGGCAAGCTCATGGAGTCGGTCACCCGCGGCCGCCGCGGCGGCCCGCAGTACGACGCGGTCGTGCTCGACGCCCCGCCGACCGGACGGATCGCGCGGTTCCTCAACGTCAACGCCGAGGTCGCCGGGCTCGCCCGGATGGGTCCGGTGAAGAACCAGGCCGACAGCGTCATGGATCTGCTGCGCTCCCCGCGCACCGCGGTCCACGTGGTGACGATCCTCGAGGAGATGCCGGTCCAGGAGACGATCGACGGCGTCCGCGAGCTCGAGGAGGCCGACCTGCCGGTGGGTGCCGTCATCGTCAACATGACGCGTACGCCGCTCCTGTCGGCCGCCGACCTGGCCCGGGCCGCAGCCGGCGACGTCGACCGGGAGGAGCTGTCCCGCGGTCTCAAGGCCGCCGGCATCGAGGCCGGCCCGTCCGTGGTCGGCGGGCTGACCGCCGAGGCGGTCGAGCACGCCCGCCGGGTCCAACTGGAGGAGCGGGAGCGCGACGAGCTCGCCGAGCTCGAACGCCCGACCTACGAGCTGCCGCTGCTCGCCGACTCGGTGGACCTCGGCGGCCTCTACCACCTCGCCGAGTCACTGATCGAGCAGGGCGCGGCATGAACGGCAAGCCGCCGACGCTCGACGTCGACCACATGCTCGACAGTGCCGAGATCGTCGTCTGCTGCGGCGCCGGCGGCGTCGGGAAGACCACCACCGCGGCCGCTCTCGCGTTGCGCGCGGCCGAGCGGGGCCGGCGTACGGTCGTCATGACGATCGACCCGGCCAAGCGCCTGGCCCAGTCGATGGGGCTCAACGAGCTGACCAACGAGCCGAGCGTCGTCGAGGGCGTCGACACCGCGGCCGGCGGCGAGCTGCAGGCGATGATGCTCGACATGAAGCGGACGTTCGACGAGCTGGTGATCTCGCACTCGGACCCCCAGCGCGCCGAGCAGATCCTCGCCAACCCGTTCTACGTCGCGCTGTCCAACAGCTTCGCCGGCACGCAGGAGTACATGGCCATGGAGAAGCTGGGCCAGCTCAAGCGCGACGGCGACTGGGACCTGATCGTCGTCGACACCCCGCCGAGCCGGTCGGCGCTCGACTTCCTCGACGCGCCGCAGCGCATGTCGGGCTTCCTCGAGGGCCGGCTGATCCGCATCCTGCTGGCGCCGGCGAAGGCCGGCGGCAAGGCCTACCTGAAGTTCATCTCGGTCGGGGTCAACATGATCACCGACCTGCTCAACCGGCTGCTCGGCGCGCAGGCGCTGAAGGATCTCAGCCGGTTCGTGTCGTCGTTCGAGTCGATCTTCGGCGGGTTCCAGGAGCGCGCCGAGCGCACCTACGCGCTGCTGCAGCAGCCGGGCACGTCGTTCCTCGTCGTCGCCGCGCCCGAGCGCGACGCGCTGCGGGAGGCGTCCTACTTCGCCGAGCGGCTCGAGGACGAGGAGATGCCGCTGGCCGGGCTGGTGCTCAACCGGGTGCACTCGACAGCCGTGCCGCGGCTCTCGCCGGAGCGGGCGCTCGCCGGGGCCGAGGCGCTCGAGGAGGCGGAGGAGGAGCCGCTCGCCGCGGCGGTGCTGCGGGTGCACGCCGACCGGGCCGGCGCGGCCCTTCGCGACCGGCGGATGCGCGACCGGTTCACCTCGGCCCACCCCGGGGTGGCCGTCGTGGAGGTGGCGGCCCAGGCCGGCGACGTGCACGACCTCGACGGGCTGCGCATCATCGGCGCCGACCTGGCGGCCGGCGCCCCGGCCGCGATGCCCACCGCGGGCTGAGGGCTCAGCTCGCGATAGCCGTGTCGCCCCTGCCGGTGCGGGTCTCGTAGTCGGTGCGGGCGTCCTCGAGCAGTTTGCGCCACGAGGTGACCTCGGGACGGCGGCGCAGCAGCGCCCGCCGCTCGCGCTCGGTCATGCCGCCCCACACGCCGAACTCCACCCTGTTGTCGAGCGCGTCCGCGAGGCACTCCGTCCGGACGGGGCAGCCGAAGCAGAGGGTCTTCGCCCGGTTCTGCGCCGCGCCCTGCACGAACAAGGTGTCGGGCGTCACCTGACGGCACGCAGCCTTCGCGGTCCAGTCCTCGATCCAGGCCATGGCGCGATCCTCGGGGGTCTCGGTTGCTCCTTGCCGGAAGCGCACCGCGAGGTACGCCGCACCAAGGAACGTACGAACAGGACGCGGGTGACCAATAGACCCTGTTCGGTTCATGTTGGATAGCCCGTTCGGAGGATGGACAATGGCTGATCGGCCGTGAGGCGGTCTCGCCGCGGGCAGCACCTACCGTGGTGGGCGTGCGTAGCGAGGGAACGGGCGGCCGCGTCGGACTGCTGGCGCTGGTCAGCGCCCTCGCGGGCCTGCTGGTCGCCGGGCTGTTCCTGCCTGTGCTGGGCGGGCTCGGGCTCGCCGCCCGCGCCGGCGTGCACCAGTTCGAGAGCCTGCCGACCCAGCTGGAGACCCCGCCCCTGCCGCAGCGGTCGCAGATCCTCGCCGCCGACGGGTCGCTGCTCGCGACCTTCTACTACGAGAACCGCGTCGACGTGCAGCTCGACCAGATCGCCCCGGTCATGCGCAAGGCGATCGTCGCGATCGAGGACTCCCGCTTCTACGCCCACGCCGGCGTCGACATCAAGGGCGCGTTGCGGGCGCTGTTCACCAACGTCGAGGCCGGCGGGGTGCAGCAGGGCGGCTCGACGATCACCCAGCAGTACGTCAAGAACGTACTGATCGAGACCGCCACCACCAAGCAGGACAAGCGCGAGGCCACCGCCGACACGATCGGCCGCAAGCTGCGCGAGGCGCGCTACGCGATGGCGCTGGAGAAGAAGCTGTCGAAGGACGAGATCCTGCGGCGCTACCTCAACATCGCCTACTTCGGCGACGGCGCCTACGGCATCTACGCGGCGGCCAAGCACTACTTCTCGGTGGCCCCGTCGCAGCTGACCCTGGCCCAGGCCGCGACGCTGGCCGGTCTGGTCCGCAACCCCAACGGCTTCAACCCGCGGCTGCACCCGCAGGCCGGCAAGGCTCGGCGCGACACCGTGCTGAACGTCATGGACAAGCTGCACGTGGTCGACCACCAGGACGTGGTCGCCGCCCTCGCCCAACCACTCGGCCTGAAGATCACGGCACAGAACAACGGCTGCGAGGGCAGCACCTCGCCGTTCTTCTGCGACTACGTGCTCGAGGAGATCAAGCAGCTGCCGACGCTCGGTGCCACGCCCGACGACCGCACCAAGCTGCTGCTGCGGGGCGGGCTCGTCATCCACACGACGCTCGACCCGAAGGTCCAGCAGGCCGCCGACGCGGCGGTGCACGCGCTGGTGCCGGCGAAGGGGCCGTACGGCGGGGCGGAGGCGGTCATCCAGCCCGGCACCGGGCGGATCGAGGCACTGTCGGTCAGCCGCGACTACGGCAGCGGACCCGACCAGACCCGGATCAACTACGCGGCCGACTACGACCACGGCGGCAGCCAGGGCTTCCAGTCCGGTTCGACGTTCAAGATCTTCACTTTGGCGGCCGCCCTGCGGGAGGGTCTGTCGACCGGCTACACGATGTACGCGCCACCGGTCCTCGTGAACCCGGGCGGCTTCCGCGACTGCGAGGGCCACGTCCTCGACTACGGCGGCCAGGACGTGCACAACGCCGAGGACGGCGAGGGCGGCACCTTCTCGCTGCGGACCGCGACCTGGCAGTCGGTCAACACGTTCTTCGTGAAACTCGAGCAGAAGATCGGCCTGTGCGCACCGGTGCAGGTCGCCCAGTCGGTCGGCGTACACACCGCCACCGGCCAGCCGATCGTCGGCCACCCGTCGTTCACCCTCGGCGTCTACGACGTGAGCCCGCTCACGATGGCCAACGCCTACGCGACGTTCGCCGCGCACGGAAAGTACTGTGACCCGATCGCGATCACCTCGATCATCGACCAGACCGGCAACCACCTGCAGCTGCCGCAACGCGGCTGCCACCAGGCCGTCGATCCCGGCCTGGCCGACACCGTGACCGACGTGCTCCAGGGCGTCGTGCAGCACGGCACCGGCACGGGCGCGCAGATCGGCCGGCCCGCCGCCGGCAAGACCGGGACCGTCGAGAACTTCTCCGCCGCGTGGTACTGCGGCTACGTGCCCCAGCTGTCGAGCTGCGTCTGGTTCGGCTACCCGGCCGGCGCGCGGGGCCGCCAGCTGAGCAACGTGACCATCAACGGGCAGTACTACCCGCACGTCTACGGCGCGTCGATCCCCGCGCCGATCTGGCAGAAGACGATGGCAACCGCACTGCAGGGCGTGCCGGTGGTCCCGTTCGCCGCGCCCGACAAGTCCTACCTGCCGCCCGCCCCGGCCGCGCCGACGCCGGGGACGCCGTCGACACCTGGTCCCGGGCCCTCGGCGCCGGCTCCGGGCCCGACGGGCGCCAGCCCTCCACCGGCGCCGGCACCGCCGGGGCACGGCCACGGACACGGACACTAGGCGTGGCGGACGCCCTGCTGACGCCGTTGCGGATCGGCGGCGCCACGATCCGCAACCGGCTCTACCGCGCCCCGGTGCTCGAGGGCGCGGGCGACGGCGACGACGCCGCGGAGGTCTACGCGCGGCAGTTCGTGCCCAACGCCACGGCCGGGGTCGGCCTGATCATCCAGGGCTCCTCGTGCATCGCGGCGGAGGGCCGCACGTCGCCCGGCATGACCTGCGTCGACAGCCGCGCGAAGGTGCTGCGCCTGGCACCGATGGTCGACGCCGTCCACAGCGCGGGCGCGGCGGTCTTCCTGCAGGCGGGGCACGGCGGCATCTACGCGATGGAAGCGTGGCACGAGCCCTACGCCAGCGCCCGCCGCGGGCCGCTGCTGGCGGCCTCTCCGGTGCCGTGGCTGCTGCGGCCGTCGTTCCGGGGGGTCCCGGTGCGCGTCATGAGCACCGACCAGGTGCGGGCGATGGCCGCACGCTACGGCGAGGTCGCGGCCTGGGCGCGGGAGGCCGGCTACGACGGCTTCCAGCTCGGCTCGGCCAACGCCAAGCTCCTCGACCAGTTCCTGTCGCCGTTCTACAACCGGCGCACCGACGAGTTCGGCGGGTCCGTCGAGCGGCGGGCGGGCGTGCTTCGCCTGATCCGCGCGGAGGTGGCGGCGCGGGCCGGCGCCGACTTCCCGTGCGCGGTGAAGGTGCCGGTCGAGACGGCGCCCTTCGGCTTCCCGCGTACGACGCGCGCCGAGGCGCTCGAGGTCTGCCGGCTCGTGCAGGAGTGGGGCTTCGACGCGGTCACACCGGTGGCGGTGTCGGTGTTTCCCGACACCACGCTGTGCCGCGGTGACGCGCCCGACAGCTTCCGCACCAACCCCGCGATGGCGGCCCGGCTGCGGCAGGCGGCACCGCACCGGCTGCGGCGTACGACCATCACTCTCGGCGCGCGGGTCGGTGCTCGCCGGGCTCGTTTCTCGCCGGTGTGGAACCGGTCGCTGTTCGCCGAGGTCTCGCGGCGGCTGACGATCCCGGTGTTCGCGGTCGGTGGGATCCGTACGCCGGACGAGGTGCGGTCGATCCTGGACTCCGGCGAGGCCGACATGGTCGGTATCGGCCGGCCGTTCTACGCCGAGCCCGATCTCGCGGCACGCATCCTCGGCGCGGGGACGGAGCCGGTGCTCTGCCGCAACTCCAACCGCTGCGTGCCGGCGCAGATGCTCGGCATGCGCGGTGCCTGTTACAACCCCGAGGTCAACAAGGCGCGGCAGGCGGCACGGTCGGGCGGGTGACGCGGGGCACCTTCGACCCGTCACCGGGTCAGGCGTTCCTCGTCCGGTCAGGCGAGCTGGCGGCGTACCTCGGCGGCGACCCGGGAGCCCTCGGCGCGCCCGGCGACCTTCGGCTGCACGGCCTTCATCACCTGGCCCATCGCCTGCTGGCCCTGCGCGCCGGTCTCGCCGATCGCCGCCGCGACGAGCGCGGCGAGCTCCTCGTCGGAGAGCTGGGCGGGCAGGTAGTCCTCGAGCACCGCCTGCTCGGCCCGCTCGTTGTCCGCGAGCTCACCGCGGCCGGCGCCGTCGAACGCCTCCGCCGCCTCCCGGCGCTTCTTCGCCTCGCGGGTCAGCACGGTCAGCACGTCGTCGTCGGACAGCTCGCGAGCCTGCTTGCCCGCGACCTCCTCGGTCGAGATCGCGGCCAGCGCCATGCGCAGCGTGGCCGTCCGCACCGTGTCACGGCCCTTGATGGCGGCGGTCAGGTCGTCGTGCAGGCGCTGCTTGAGGCTCATGCCATGGAGCCTTCCACGTCAGCGAAGATGGATCACATGAGAGCCCGCGCCGCCGTCCCGCTCGGCCTGCTCGCGACCGGCGCCGCCGGGCTGGCCTACGCCGCGGGCTACGAGGTGCGGGCGTTCCGGCTGCGCCGGGTCACGGTGCCCGTCCTGCCGCCGGGGTCGCGACAGCTTCGCGTGCTGCAGGTGTCGGACCTGCACCTGCTTCCCGCGCACGAGAAGACGGTCTCGTTCGTGCGCAGGCTGGCGATGCTCGAGCCGGACCTGGTGGTCGACAGCGGCGACAACCTGGCGCACGTCGACGCGGTGCCGACTGCGGTGCGGGCCCTCGAGCCGTTGTTCGCGTTCCCCGGCGTCTTCGTCGGCGGCTCCAACGACTACTACGCGCCGCGACCCAAGAACCCCGCGCGCTACCTGCTCCCCGACCGCGGCCGACGGATCCACGGCAAGCCGCTGCCGTGGGAGGACCTGCGCTCGGCGATGGTCGGCGCCGGCTGGGTGGACGTGCGCAACCGGCGTACGTCGGTGTCCCTCGACGGGCTCACGCTCGACGTCGGCGGCGTCGACGACCCGCACATCTGGCTGGACCGCTACGACGAGATCGCCGGCGCGGTCTCACCCTCCGCCGACCTGGGCCTCGGGCTGACGCACTCGCCCGAGCCGCGGGTGCTGTCCAGGTTCGCCGCCGACGGCTTCGGGCTGGTGCTGGCCGGCCACACGCACGGCGGGCAGCTGCGGGTGCCGGGCATCGGCGCGCTGGTGACCAACAGCGGCCTGGACACCGCCCGGGCGCGCGGGCTGTCGCAGTACGACGGCATGTGGCTGCACGTGTCCGCGGGACTGGGCACGTCGCCCTACACGCCGGTGCGCTTCGCCTGCCCGCCGGAGGCGACGCTGCTGACACTCGTCGGCAGGTAGACTGGACCGGTTTCCGCGGGGTGTGGCGCAGTTTGGTAGCGCGCTGCGTTCGGGACGCAGAGGTCGTGGGTTCAAATCCCGCCACCCCGACAAATCGGCCGGTGCTCCGTCGAGCACCGGCCGCTGTCGTTTCTCTCCCCGCCTGCCGTCACGATTACGGTGTCCGGATGGGCAAGCCGACGCGGTGGGCGACCGACCACGACGCCGGGCACTCCGAGTGGTACATCGAGCGCTTCCGTCGCATGGCGGCCGAGGGCGCCGACCTCGCCGGTGAGGCGCGACTCGTCGACCTGTTGCTGCCACGAGGTGGCCGCGTGCTCGACGCCGGATGCGGACCGGGGCGGGTCGGCGCCGAGCTGCACGCCCGCGGGCACCACGTGGTCGGGGTCGACGCCGACCCGAAGCTGATCGAGGCCGCGCGCGAAGACCACCCGGGACCGCACTGGCTCGTCGCCGACCTCGCCGAGCTCGATTTGCCGGCGATGGGCGAGCCCGAGCCGTTCGACGGCGCAGTGGTCGCCGGCAACGTCATGCCCTACCTGGCACCGGGCACCGAACGCGACGCCCTCACCCGAGTCGCAACACACCTCGTGCCGGACGGCTTCGTGGTCGTGGGCTTCGCGACCGACCGCGCCTACGCGCTCGCCGACTTCGACTCCGACATCGAGGCGTCCGGGCTCCGGCTCGAGCACCGGTTCGCGACCTGGGACCTGCGCCCCTGGCACGACGACGCGGGATGGGCGGTCACCATCGTTCGCCGCCCGGCAGTTTCCGAATCGTGACCTGACCGCGGAACCGCACCCGCTCCACCTCGCGTCCAAGGCCCGACGCGACCCGGAGGTGCGGCATGCGACAACACCGGCGTACGACGGCATCGGCCGGACTGGCAGCCATCGTGCTCGCCCTTGCACTCGCCGGCTGCTCGTCGAGCAACCCGACCGCGAGCAACGCCACGGCGGGCAACGCGACGGCAGGTGGGGTCGAGCACGGGACGGCCGGCAAGGCCGCACCCCTGGCCGTCCCGCCGCAGCGCGTCCCCGGCGACGCCGCCACGACGAACAGTGGAAGCAGCGGCGACACCGCCGGCACCGCAACGGGCGGCAACGCCGGGTTGCCGAGCGGCGGAGGTACGACCCAGAGCACCCAGGCGCGCGTGCTCAGCGCGGCCGAGGTGCAGCCGTCGTACCAGATCCGGACGGCGAACATCGACCTGACCGCGAAGGACCCGCTCGGTGCCAAGGCTCACGTCGTGAGCATCGCGACGGCGGCCGGCGGGTTCGTGTTCGCCGACGACAGCACCAGCGACCACGGCCAAGCCTCGGTCGACGTCACCCTGAAGGTGCCGCCCACGGCGTACGACGGCGTCGTGCACCGCATCAGCACCGGCGTGGGCACCCTGCGCCGGGTGCAGCAGTCGACGCAGGACGTCACCGGCCAGGTCATCGACGTGCAGAGCCGGCTCGGCGTGCAGCGCGCGAGCATCGCCCGCCTGCAGACGCTGCTCGGCTCGGCGACCGACCTCGGCAAGATCATCCAGTTGGAGTCGGAGCTGACCGGCCGCGAGGCGACGCTGGAGTCGATGGAGGCCCAGCTCAAGGCGCTCACCGACAAGACCGACCTGAGCACCGTCGAGGTCACCATCAGCGAGCCGGGCAAGCAGCCGAAGCCGAAGCCCGTCGCCGGCGCGGTCACCGTGTCGGACGGCTTCGACGGCGGCGCCCACGCGTTCGTGACGTTCTTCCGGTGGTTGGGCATCGCCCTCGGCGCAGTGCTGCCGTTCGCGGCAGCGGCTGCGGTGATCGGCGCCGCCGTGGTGCTGGTACGCCGCCGGCTGCACCGCTCGCAACCGCAGGAAGGCTGAGATGCTGACCGGGTGGCCAGGCTCCTGATCGTGCACCACACGCCGTCCCCCGCGCTGCGCGACATGTTCGAGGCCGTGCGCGCCGGTGCGACGACCGACGAGGTCCAAGGCGTCGAGGTCGTCACCCGGCCGGCGCTGACGGCCGGCGCCGCCGACGCTCTCGCCGCCGACGGCTACCTGCTCGGGACCCCGGCCAACATCGGCTACATGTCGGGCGCCCTCAAACACTTCTTCGACACGATCTACTACCCGTGCCTGGAGGAGACGGCGAAGCGTCCTTACGCGGCCTACGTCCACGGCGGCATGGACACCACCGGCGCGATCCGCGCGATCGACGCGATCGCCGGCGGGATCGGCTGGCGGCGAGCAGCCGAGCCGGTGCTCGTGACCGGCCCGCCGACCAAGGAGGACCTGGCCACGTGCTGGGAGCTCGGCGCCACCCTCGCCGCCACGCTGGGCGGTTGACCGGGAGGCCGCGCACCAAGGAACTAACCGCAGAACTCCCGCGCCAGGATGCCCCACGCCTCCGTCGTCAGCCGCAGCGACTCCACGTCGATCCGCTCGTCGTTGCCGTGGAATCGACTCGCGAACTCTCGGTGGTCGACCTGCGCCGACATCACGGCGAACCCGTAGCCGACGGCGCCGGCCGCGCGGTAGAAGGTCAGGTCGGTGCCGCCCGGGGTGAGCCGCGGCATGACGACCGCGCCGGGGTGCGCACGTTGCGTGATCCGGGTCAGTAGGTCCCACAGTGGCGTGTCGGTGGGCGACGACGACGCCGGCAGGTCCCACACCCGCTCGATCGACACGTCGCCGGCCAGCTCGCCGAGCGCCGAGACCAGGTAGCGGTCCACGTCGTCACCCGTCTCACTGGGCACGATCCGGATGTCGACCTCGACGTCGACGGCGTCCGGGATCACGTTGGTCTTGACCCCGCCGTGGATCACCGTGGGGGCGAACGTCGTGTGGGTCATCGCATGGGCGACGCCGGCACCGGTCGGCAGCGCCCGCGCCGCGTCCCACACCCGGTCGGGGTCCAGCAGCGCGGACCGGACCTCGGGTGTGACGTCCAGCCCGGCGACGTACGCCGTCCACTGCTCCGACAGGTAGGAGCGGGGCCGGATGGCAGCGACCCGACGGACGACCTCGGCGGCCTTCAGCAGCGCGTTGTCGGCGGTCAGCGGCATCGAGCCGTGGCCCGGGGTGCCGCGCACCCGCAACCTCCGCGCCTGGGTGCCCTTCTCCCCGCTGGTGATCGCGACGTGGTGGCCGGCGGCCGAGTGCAGGTGCCAGCCGCCGCTCTCGGTGACGACGTAGTCGGCGCCGACCGCGTCCCACGCGTGGTCGACCAGCCACTCGGCCCCGTGCGCCGCACGCGCCTCCTCGTCGGCGACCGCAAGGTAGATCAGCGTCCCGCGGGGCCGGAAACCGGAGGCGGCGAGATCGCGAAACGCCACGGCCATCGACGCCGTCATGTTCAGCATATCGACGGCGCCGCGACCCCAGACCTCGCCGCCGACGAGCTCCCCGCCGAACGGGTCGCGCGACCAACCCTCCGGCGTCACCGGCACCACGTCGGTGTGACCCATCAGGCACAGCGAGGGCGCCGTCGGATCCGATCCCTCGATCCGGGCGACGAGCGACCGGCGACCCGGCGTCGGCTCGTAGGACTGCAGGTCGACGACGTCCTCGAGGTACGACGCGAGCACGGCCGCGCTGCGGTCCTCGTGCCCCGACTCGGCGGTGCCGTCGTTGACGCAGGCGTTGCGGATCAGCGCCTGCAGGACCTCGGTGACCTCGCCGGTCGGATCGTCGGTCGCCATCACGAGAGCCTACGGGAGCACGCGACCGC
>DASSKL010000058.1 GCA_035690485.1 Mycobacteriales bacterium
CCCCTTGTCCAGATCCTTGTCCGCGACCTTGTCCGCGGCGGCGACCTGCGGCGGCACCTTGTCCGGAAGCTTGTCCAGCCGCCGGCGCCGACGGTCGCCACCAGACCGCGACCGGGCCGCCGGGGAGGTGGTCACGACACCACGGCGGCCGCGGCGGCCGAGTCGGCGGCGACGCGGCCGTGGCGCGGCCCAGCGGACCCGCTGACGGGCCGCTGAGAGGCCGGTGGGCGGCCCCCTGTCGGCGTACTACTTCACGTGTAGGTGTGCGTACGACCTCACGTGTCGGTCTTCGGCGGGCTGATCATGGCATGGGTTCACCCCCGGTGACGAGGTTGAGTCGGTCTTTGAGCCGGTAGCTGGGGCCGTTGATCGACAGCACGTCGCAGTGGTGCAGGAGCCGGTCGAGGATGGCGGTGGCGAGAACGTCGTCGCCGAGGACGCTGCCCCATTCGGCGAAGCTCTTGTTCGAGGTGAGGATGATCGACCCGCGTTCGTAGCGGCGGGAGACGAGCTGGAAGACCATGTTGGCTTCGGTGCGGTCCAGGGGGAGGTAGCCGACCTCGTCGACGACGAGCACGGAGGGTCGTAGGTAGTACTGCAGTTGGCGGTTGAACCGGCCGGTGGCTTCGGCGACTTTGAGCTTGCGGACGAGGTCGTCGAGGGTGGTGAAGTAGATCGAGTAGCCGGCCCGGCAGGCCGCGACGGCCAGGCCGACGGCGAGCATGGTCTTGCCGACGCCGGGTGGGCCGAGCAGCGCGATGTTGCTTTTGGCGTTGATGAACTCGAGGGTGGCCAGGTCGCGGACCTTGCGCGGGTCGAGGTCGGGTTGGAAGGCGAAGTCGAACTCGTCGATGGTCTTGTGGTGCGGCAGCCCGGAGAGTTTGAGCGCGTTTCGGAACCGGCGTCCTTCGCGCAGGCCGAGTTCTTCTTCCAGGAGCAGGTCGACGAAGTCCAGATAGCCCATCTGCTCGGCGTCGGCGCGTTCGACCAGCTGGGTGACGGTGTCGGTCAGGTGGGTGAGGCCGAGCCGGGTGGCGTGCTCGCGGATCCGGTCGGTGACCAGGCTGCTCATCGGCTGCTCCCCGCCTGGGCGGCGGCCGCGTAGTCGGCCAGCGGCCGGCTCGCGACGGTGACGTCAGGGCGGCGGCGGTGCGGCAGCAGCCCGGCCAGCGGCGCATCGACCGCGGCATCGCTCGCGGTCCGGCCGCGGTGCGGCAGCTCGATGACGGTGGCGCGGGTGTGACCGTCGGGCAGCCCGTCCCAGTGCGCGGGGTCCACCACCCAGCTGCCGCGGACGGCCGCACGAGCGTGGCGGGCCAGCGGCCGGCCGTCGAGGGCGTGGATCGCCACGATGTCGGGCAGCACCCGCAACTCAACGGTCTGCCCGGCACGGATCTGTCGCGCGGGCACCGAATACAGCGATGCCTCGAAGGAGATCAGGCAGTCCTTGCCGACTCGTCGCAGATGCTTGTCGTCGACCAGGAAGGCTGCCGCCGGCAGCGGTGCCAGCGCCGCCCGGTCGGCTTCGGCCCGCACTGCGATGACCTCGCCGTGGGTGCGGTGGGTCTGGCCGCGGCGGATCGGTAGCCAGCCGGTGAACGCGGCGTCGAGTTCGGCGATCGAGTCGAAGTCCCGGCCGGCGAGCACATGGTCACGGACGATGCTGACTTGGCGCTCGACCCGGCCCTTGCCCGTCGGCCGGTAGGCCGCCAGCGGGTCGATGACGAACCCGTAGTGGGCGGCGAAGGCGGCCGCGGTCGGGTGCAGCGGCACCGCCGCCCCGGGCGCGACGTGGCGGCGGATCACGGTCTTCACCCGGTCATAGACGATCGACCCCGGGACCCCGCCGAAGTGCGTGAACGCCCGGCGGTGACAAGCCCAGAACGTGGCCATGTCGGTGCTGGTCGTGAAGCAACTGAACGGGTCGCGGGAGTAGGACAACGTCATGTGGAACGAGTAGACCTTGCCGATCCCGACGTGAGCCAGGATCGGCCCCTCGTCGCCCCAGTCGACTTGCGCCTGCGCGCCGGGCACCGTCTCGAAGCGGCGGTGCAGCCCGTGCAGCCGGTTCTCGTCGTGTTCGTCGAGCTCGTCAGCGATCCGCGGCCGCGCGGTCGCGACATACATCTTCACCCGCTGGTAATGGCCGGTGAAGCCGTGCTCGGTGACCAGACGTTCATGGACCACGCTGGCCCGGATCGTGATGTCCTTGCGCAGCAGCGCGTCCACCACCTCGGTGAACGGGCCGATCTTCTGCGGCTGCATGCCGGCCCGCGACGGCGCGCGAGGTGGCAGCGCCACGCCGTCCTCGACCAGGTACTTCTTCACCGTGCGCCAGTCACTGCCACACTCGCGGCCGATCTCGGCATAGGTCGCGCCTGCCTCGTGCAGCACGCGGAAACGACGAATGTTCATCCAGGACTCCGCATCCAGGATCATGAGCAGCGGTCACCCTTCGGGCTCGTCTACTTGGCGGTGGACGAACCGAAGGGTGATCTTGCTCAGAACGACAACGGCCTCGACGCGCCGAAGACCGACCTACACGTCAGGTCGTACGCGGAGCGACACGTGAGGTCGTACGCGGACAGCGGGGCGCCTTTGCCCATCCACCGGGCCTTGCGGATCGCGTGTCCGAGCACGTCGGTCGGCGCGCGGGCCGCGACCGCGACGTCGTTGACGTCCCGCCCGGCCGGCCAGTCGACCCGGAAGCACTCGACACCGTCCGCGAGCAGCTCCGCCGCCAGTGCGGTGGCTGCCTTGTTGCCGGCGTCGTCGTTGTCATAAGCGATCAGCACCCGACGGGTGCCGTGCCGGGCCAGCGCCTCGCCGTGGTCCGGGGTGAACCCCTCGGTGCCGTAGGCGGCAGTGACATGACGGAACCCGGCGCACCACAACGTCAACGCGTCGACCAGCGACTCACAGACGATCAGCTCGTCGCTGGCGGCGAACGCTTCGATGTTGAACACCCCGCGGTGCGGCCCCGGCAGATACAGATGCGCCGGCGTCCCCGGCCGCAGATCGTCCCGGATCTTCCGGCCATAGAGCTCCGTGACGACACCGGCGTCGTCGGCGACCGGGACCACCAGCGACCCGGCAAGATGCTCATGCCCCGACGATCGGAAGATCCCCAACTCGGTGAGCCGGCCGCGCGGCGCTTGTCCGGCAGCCGCAGCCCCAGCGTGCGGTTGGCGTAGCCGAACCGGAACGTGCTCAACGCGTCCGGATGGTCGATGCGGCGGCGGCGCAGATACTCCAACGCCTCGCCCGACTCCAGGAGCACCCGGTGGTAGTAGTCGACGACCTGGCCGAGCAACTCGGCGTCACCCGCGGACTGCTGCACCGGTGTCGGCAGCTTGCGGACCGTCGACCGCTTCGGCGCCGGGCCGGCCGCCTTCGTGGTGATCGTGCCGTCGCGCAGCAGCTCCACCGCATGCCGGAACGACACCCCCTCGACCCGCATCACCCAATCGATCACGGACCCGCCGGTGGAACACGCGCCCATGCAGTGCCACAGGTTCTTGCCCGGCGTCACCACCAGGCTCGGGTCGCGGTCGTCGTGGAACGGGCAGCACCCGACCAGGTCCTTGCCGACCCGGCGCAGCTCGATCCCACGCGCCTCCACCAGGCTCGCGAGCGACACCCGCTCCTTCAGCTGCTCGATCTCCGCCTCGGGGACCCTCGCCACGCCGCCCTCCGAAAAAATCTTGGATTCACCACGAGTGGCAACAGGCTATGCCATGTGATGCACTACATGGCAACGAACCACGCCATCGGAGGCGAGCGTGACCGTCATCGACGCAGCAGAATGGTCCTCACGTGACGAACACGGAGGCCACCCGGTGCCCAGCCCCTTCCTCGCCGAACGGCTGCGCGAGCTGCGCGTCGAAGCCGGCTGGTCCCAAGCCGAACTCGCCGACAAGATCGGCAGCGACGGTCGGCAAGTCAGCCGCTATGAGAACGGCCGCATCACGCCGTCACTGGAAGCGCTCGTGCGCATCGCCCAGACCTTCAACGTCAGCCTCGACTACCTGGTAGTCCCAGACGCACCACGGCGACCACTGCACGGCCCCGACGACTTCATCGCCGACAAGCTCGGCGACATCGCCACCCTCGACGAAGACGACCAAGCCGCCCTGCTGAAAGTCCTCGACGCCCTCGTGACCAAGACGAAACTCCGCGCGCTCACCGGTGGAGCCAGCTGAGGTCAGTGGAGCTCTCGCGTTAGCACCTTCTCGACGAATCCCGCGCCCATTAGCCCGTCGCGCGGGCCATGTTCGGCCGTGCCGGGGGTCACCTGCTCCTCGCGGAGCATCTTTGCGGGATCGTCGTCGTCATAGAAGACGCGGAACGACCGCCCGGTCAGTTCCTCGTAGCGCACGAACACCGGCATCGGCCAGTCGGTGCGATCCCAGTCGTCATGTCGACCGAGGATCGGCCACTTGCCCTGCACCAAACCGAGGTGCCCAAACTTGCCGACCACGACAGCGTCCTGCGGCTTCAGGTCTCGGAGATCGTCGAGCGTCGGAGGCTCGTCCCGCCGCGGCCCGAAGAAGTAGCCCAACAATGCCGCCTTCGGGTTCGCCCGGGCGACCACGCCGACCGCATAGCCGCCCTCCCTCAGCGGGACCGCGAACCAGTCGCCCTCGCGGTAGTTGATGCGCGGCATCACCCACCACCCAACCGATCGAGGTACTGGAACGCCGACTCGATGTAGTCCGCGAAGTTCGCGTTGCGCGGGTTGATTGCGCGAATCTTGTTGAACCCGCCGTTCACGCTCCGCGCCTCCGGATACATGTCATAGAGCAGCTGCTCAAGCCCACGCTGCTCGGCGTACACGTCGGTCCGGTACTCGACGTTGAACCGATACTCGCCCAGCACCGGGTCATTGAAGTGAGCAGCCTCGCGCGCGGCG
>DASSKL010000059.1 GCA_035690485.1 Mycobacteriales bacterium
GAAGAACGCGGCGACGACGCTCGCGATGCTCGGCGGCATCGCGGTCAGCATGTTCCTGTCCATCACGGCGTTCGCGATCGTGAGCCACGTGCACGTCGCCTCCTCGCCCGAGCAGCTCGGGCTGCCGCACGGCGCGCACACCAAGACGGTGATCGCCCAGGTCGGCCAGGCCATCTTCGGCGGCGACCATGCCATCGGCTTCTACTACCTCCAATTCACCACCGCTTTGATTTTGGTGCTCGCCGCGAACACCGCGTTCAACGGCTTTCCGGTGTTGGCGTCGATCCTGGCTCGCGACGGCTACCTGCCCCGGCAGCTGCACACCCGCGGCGACCGGCTGGCCTTCAGCAACGGCATCCTGCTGCTGGCGGGCTTCGCGATGGTGCTGATCGTCGCCTTCAAGGCCAGCCCCACCGCGCTGATCCAGCTCTACATCATCGGCGTCTTCGTGTCGTTCGTGAACAGCCAGACCGGCATGCTGCGGCACTGGAACCGTCATCTGCGGATCGAGACCGACCCGGCCCGCCGCCGGCAGATGCGGCGCTCGCGCATCATCAACGGCGTCGGCGCGGTCACCACCGCCGTCGTGCTGGTGATCATCCTCGCGTCGAAGTTCGTGGAGGGCGCGTGGATCGCGATCGTCGCGATGATGGTGATCTTCGCGACCATGCGGGCGATCCGGGGCCACTACGACCGGGTGCGCGACGAGCTCGAGCCGCTCGACGAGCCGCCGACGCTGCCGTCGCGCAACCACGCGGTCGTGCTCGTGTCCAAGATCCACAAGCCGACGCTGCGCGCGCTCGCCTACGCCCGGGCGACCCGTCCCAGCACGCTGGAGGCGGTGACCGTCTCCGTCGACCCCGACGAAGTCAAGGCGCTGCAGGAGGAGTGGGATCGGCGCGGCATCCCGGTGCCGCTGATCTCCCTCGCCTCGCCCTACCGCGAGATCACCCGACCGGTCATCGAGTACGTGAAGAACATCCGCCGCGCCAGCCCGCGTGACGTGGTCACGGTCTTCATCCCGGAGTACGTCGTCGGCCGGTGGTGGGAGCAGCTGCTGCACAACCAGAGCGCGCTGCGCCTCAAGAGCCGACTGCTGTTCCAGCCTGGGGTGATGGTCACCAGCGTGCCGTGGCAGCTGGAGTCGTCCGACACGCTGCTGGCGCCGAAGCCGCGGCGACGGTTCCCGTGGCCGTTCCGCCGCAGCCGGTCGCGCTCCCTCGGCAACGAGTGACGGTCGACCTCGACGTCGGCGCCGTGGCGCACGGTGGTGTCTGCGTCGCCCGCCACGAGGGCCGGGTCGTCTTCGTCCGCCACGCGCTGCCCGGCGAACGGGTGCGGGCGCGGATCACCGAGGAGCGGTCGCGCTACGCCCGCGCCGACGCCGTCGAGGTGCTTGCGGCCTCCCCGGACCGGGTGGTCCCGCCCTGCCCGTTCGCCGGGCCGGGGCGCTGCGGCGGCTGCGACTGGCAGCACGCGTCACTGGACGCCCAGCGGCGGCTGAAGGCCGCGGTCGTCCGCGAGCAGCTCGCCCGGCTGGCCCGGCTCGACTGGAGCGGGGACGTCGCCGAGGTTCCCGGCGCCCCCGGGGGCCTGGGGTGGCGGACACGGGTGCGGTTCGCGGTCACGCCCGACGGGGCGGTGGGTTTCCGCAGGCACCGCTCGCACGACGTGCAGCCGATCGATCACTGCCAGATCGCGCACCCGCTGGTGGAGGCCGCGGGTGTCGAGGGCCGGCGCTGGCCGGGTGCCATCGCCATCGAGGTCGCGGCGGGCGCGACGAGCGGCGAGACGGCCGTGGTGGTCGAGGGGGCGGGCGCCACCGACGTGGCGGGGGACGTCGCCGCCGTCGTCCACGAACGCGCGGGCGGGCGTCGCTGGCGGGTGTCCGCCGGCGGCTTCTGGCAAGTGCACCCCGGTGCCGCCGACACGCTGCTCGCCGCGGTGCTCGACCTGGCCGACCCGCAGCCGGCCGAGCGGGCACTGGACCTGTACGCCGGCGTCGGGCTGTTCGCCGCCGGGCTTGCCGAGCGGGTCGGGGCCGCCGGGCGCGTGATCGCCGTCGAGGGTGACCGGGGCGCCGTCACGGATGCCCGCGACAACCTGGCCGACCTGCCGCAGGTCCGCGTGCGCCGCGCCTCGGTCACGGCTGACGTCGTACGCCGGTTGGCTCCGGCCGACGTCGTCGCCCTCGACCCGCCGCGCACGGGCGCGGGCGCCGATGTCGTGCGCGCGATCGGCGCTCTCGGCCCTCGCGCGGTCGTCTACGTCGCCTGCGACCCGGCCGCGCTCGCCCGCGACCTCGCGACGTTCGCGTCCGCCGGCTACGCGATGCGCGAGCTTCGCGCCTACGACCTGTTCCCGATGACCGCGCACGTCGAGTGCGTCGCGCTGCTGCAGCCCGTCGGGCCGAGCACGTGAGCGGCCGGCGGCTGTTCTGGCTGGGCACGGCGCTGGTGCCTGCCGACATCGGCGCCGCGCTCGCGGGCGTCGGCGACGCGGCGCTGTTCGTGATCAGCGCGATCGCGCTGGTGCCGCTGGCCTGGGTCATCGGCGAGTCGACCGAGCAGGTGGGTGAGCACACCGGCCCCGCGATCGCCGGCCTGCTCAACGCCAGCTTCGGCAACGCACCCGAGCTGATGGTCGCGCTGTTCTCGGTGCACCGCGGCCTGTTCGAGGTCGTGCGCGGGTCGCTCATCGGGTCCGTCATCGGCAACCTGCTGCTGGTGCTCGGGTTCTCGTTGCTGGTCGCCCCCCGCGGCACGACGACCCAGCCGCTCAGCCGGCGGACGACCCTGCTGGCTCTCGGGCAGGTCGCGCTCGCCGCGGTGGCGTTCCTGCTGCCGGCGGCGGTGCACTGGTCGGGAGGGGGCGACGGGCTGCTCCGCCCCTACGCGTTGCCGCCGATGGTCGTCCTGCTCGGCCTCTACCTGGTGACCACCGCGACCTCCGTGCGCAGGGAGACGCGGGCGCACCGGGCGGGTGGGGTGGTCGCCGACCCCCATTGGTCGCTGCCCACCGCCCTGACCGTGCTCGGCTTGGCGACCGTCGCCACGGTGGTCGTCACCGAGATCCTCACCGGCAGCATCCAGACCTTCGCCGACGAGACCGGGCTCGGCGACTTCTTCGTGGCCGGCGTCATCGTCGCCATCGTCGGCAACGCCGCCGAGCACGGCGGTGCGGTCGTCATCGCCTCGCGCGGCAACGTGCGGCTCGCGGCCGAGATCGCGCTCAGCTCGGCCACCCAGGTCGCGTTGTTCGTCATTCCCGTCGTGGTGTTCCTGTCGCTGACGATCCGCCCGTTGCCGCTGGCATTCCGCCCGGCGGAGCTCGCCGGTCTCGGCGCGGCCGTCGTCATCCCTGCGCTGTTGCTGGCCGACGCCCGGGCGGCGGTGTGGAAGGGCGCCGTGCTGTGCGGCTGCTACGGAGGCATCGCCGCGCTGTTCTGGGCGGTCGGTTGACCGGCCCACGGTCTGGCGCCCTGCCGCCCGGCTGGCCGGCCGAGGTGCCGCCACCGGGCACGCCCGAGTGGGAGCGACGCGCGGTCACCTGGCTCTACGACGCCTGCCCGCCGGACTACCGCGCCTACGACGTGCTGCGCCGGCACCCCGCCGTACTCGCCCGCTGCGCCGCCTGGCACGTCGCGGCCGCTCGCGAGGCGACCCGGCACGGGATCGCCAACGCCCGCGTCGAGCTGCGCGAGGTGGTCGGAGTCGAGACCGTCGACGCAGCCGTCGCGGCGCTGGAGCGGGAGCAGGCGCGGCTGGCCGCGCTGGCCCGGGCGGTCGACGTCGTCGAGCGCGCATTGCGTGGGGAGCGCTGGACACCGCGACTGTGACGACCGGTGTCGTAAAGATCAACGCGGACACGCCGCGGACTACACTCACGCGCGTTCGGGGGAGTGGCGATGAAAAGGAGCGCGAGTGAGCCTGCTCGAGTCGATCCACGGACCACAGGACCTCCGCCGGCTGCAGCCGTCGGCCCTGCCGCAGCTCTCCGCCGAGATCCGCGACTTCCTCGTGGAGAAGGTCTCGCGCACGGGAGGCCACCTCGGTCCCAACCTCGGCGCCGTCGAGCTGACGATCGCGCTGCACCGGGTCTTCGACTCCCCGCGCGACCGCATCCTGTGGGACACCGGTCACCAGGCCTACGTCCACAAGATCCTCACCGGCCGCCAGGACGGTTTCGACCGCTTGCGTCAACGCGACGGGTTGTCCGGCTACCCGAGCCGCACCGAGTCCGAGCACGACCTCATCGAGAACTCTCACGCATCGACCGCGCTGTCCTACGCCGACGGGCTCGCGAAGGCCTTCGCGCTGCGCGGCGAACGTGACCGGGTCGTCGTGGCCGTCGTCGGCGACGGGGCACTCACCGGCGGCATGTGCTGGGAGGCCCTCAACAACATCGCCGCGGCCAAGGACCGCCCGGTGATCGTCGTCGTCAACGACAACGGCCGGTCCTACGCGCCGACCGTGGGCGGTCTGGCCGACCACCTGTCCAAGCTGCGCCTCACGCCGGGCTACGAGCAGCTGCTCGAGACCGTCAAGTCGTCGCTACCCAAGGCGCCGGTCGTGGGCGGCCCCCTCTACGACGCGCTGCACGGCATGAAGAAGGGCATCAAGGACCTGCTGCAGCCGCAGGTGATGTTCGAGGACCTCGGCATCAAGTACGTCGGCCCGATCGACGGCCACGACATCGCCGCCACCGAGAGCGCGCTGCGGCGCGCCCGCGAGTTCGGCGGGCCGGTGATCGTGCACTGCATGACCCGCAAGGGGTTCGGCTACGCGCCCGCGGAGGACGACGAGGCCGACTGCCTGCACGGGGTCAGCGTCATCGACCCGGTGACCGGGCAGCCGGTGTCGGCATCGAAGCGCGGCTGGACGCAGGTCTTCGCCGAGGAGATGGTCGCGATCGGGGCCGAGCGGCCCGACGTGGTCGCCATCACCGCGGCCATGCTCCGCCCGGTCGGCCTGCACCCCTTCCAGTGCGCCTACCCGGACCGGGTCTTCGACGTGGGCATCGCGGAGCAGCACGCGGTCACCTCCGCCGCCGGCCTGGCCATGGGCGGCCTCAAGCCGGTCGTCTGCCTCTACGCCACCTTCCTCAACCGTGCGTTCGACCAGGTGCTCATGGATGTCGCGCTGCACCGCCTGCCGGTGACCTTCGTCCTCGACCGAGCCGGCGTGACCGGCGACGACGGGCCCAGCCACAACGGCATGTGGGACATGTCCGTGCTGCAGGCCGTGCCCGGCCTGTCGATCGCGGCGCCTCGCGACGCGACCCGGCTGCAGGAGGAGCTGCGCGAAGCCGTCGACCGCAGCGACGGGCCCAGCGTGCTGCGGTTCCCGAAGGCCGCGGTCGGCGCGGATCTGGCGCCGCTCGACCGCATCGGTGGCATGGATGTGCTGTGGCGCTCGCCCGAGTCGTCGACCGACGTGCTGCTCGTCGCCGTCGGCGTGATGGCCGAGGTCTGCCTCGACGCCGCCCGCTGCGCCAGCGCGTCCGGGACCGGGGTGACCGTGGTCGACCCGCGGTGGGTCAAGCCGGTCGACCCGGCGCTTCCCGCGCTGGCGTCGGTCTACGGCGCCGTCGTCACCGTCGAGGACAACCTACGCGTGGGGGGTGTCGGCACTGCGGTCGCCCAGGCGCTGCGCGACGCGGGGGTCGATACGCCGGTGCACAACCTCGGCCTCCCGCCGGAGTTCCTGACCCAAGGCAAGCGGGCCGACATCCTCGACGACGTCGGGCTCAGCGCCCCGGCGATCGCCGCGCACGTCATCGCCGTGGCGTCACCGGTGGTAGAGCACGTCCCGTAGCCACTGCCGCTGAGGTGGTGGGTCGCGCAGGACGATCTCTGCGGGACGGCCGCCCTCGAGCGACAGCGTCACCTCGTCGCGGGTCAGCAGCAGCGGCCGGTTGAACCCACGGTCGGCCGGTTCCGTCGCGGCGGCTGCCGCGACGACGAACGCCGGGTCGATGCGCGAGAGGTCGAGCCAGCCGCGGGTGCGCATGGGCACCGCGAGGGCGCGCATTCCCTGCGCGCCGGCGGCGAGTGCGCTGCGGAACGTCGCGGAGGCCAGCAGCGTCACGACGTCGCAGTCGCCCATCGGCCGTAGCGGCGCGGCCGGCTGCCGGTCGAGCCGGTCGGCCGCCATCGCGCCCATCCGCTCGAGGTAGGCGACAGCTCCGCGCCACAGCGGCTCGACGGCGACCGCGGGCTCCGCGAGCAGCTCGCGGGTCAGCGGCACCACGTCATCGGGGCGCCGCGGGTCGAGGCCGACGAAGCCGAGCCCGACGTCGAGCGCGCCGCCGAGGACCCGCATCTCGACCCAGTCGAGCCCGGGATGCAGCACGTGGTCGACCGGCAGGCCCAGCGGTCGCGCCCGTGCAGACAGGTCGTCGGGGTCGACGTCGGCCACCCATCGACGCCCGAGCAGCCAGCACGCCACCCGCTCGCGCGCGGTCGCGCCGTCGGGATCGTGACCGGCCATCGCGCGGCGCAGCTGCAGCCAGGCGACGTGCACGTCCGGCGGCCCCGGGAGGACGACGCCGTCGTCGTCGGGGACCAGGTCGACGTCGAACAGGACCGACGCCGCAAGGGCGACCCGGCGCAGCGTCACCGCGGTCGGCGGCGACGGCTCCGGGCAGGCTGTCACAGCCCAGACCGTACCCAAACCGCGTCGCGCCGCCGTGCGGCAAACGGGTGAACGAACCGCGCCCGAACGGGTCTACAGCCCGCTATCTGACGTGGATGTCGGTGCGGATGCCGTCGCCCTTCTCGCCCGGTTTGCAGGCCACCTGGTAGTCGCCCGCGGCGAGCTTCGCCTTCAGCGTGCGGGAGGTGCCGGGGCCGATGTGCTCGACCTCCTCGACCTTCTTGCCGTCGTGCGTGTAGACGTAGACCTCGGTGGTCTGGTGACCCTTGTTCGTGACCTTGAACGCGTAGGTGCCCGGGCCGGAGAGCTGGGTGTCGGCGACCTGGCAGGCGGTGTCGGTGGCGGTCACCGCGACGGTCTGCTTCGCGGGTGAGCCGCCGCAGGCCGCGAGAGATCCGGCCAGGGTGACGGTGAGCAGGGCAACGGGAACGGCGCGCATGGCGTCTTCTCCAGCGTGGGTCGAGGTGGGGGAGCGGTCAGCGGGCGGCGACCGGTAGCGACTGCCTCGACGGGGCCGGAGCCTTGCCGCCGCGGAAGAACAGCGCCATCACCGGTACGAGGTAGCAGCCGTAGGCCACGGTCTGCAGCCAGGTCGAGTCGGGGGTGAAGCCGAAGATCCCGTGCAGGAGCGCGCCGTACCACGACGACAGCGGCACGGCGTCGGAGACGTCGAACGCGAGGGAGTTGAGGCCGGGCAGCACCCCGCCCTCCTGCAGGTCGTGGATGCCGTAGCCGAGGACACCGGCGGCGACGACGACCAGCGCGGCGCCGGTGACCGTGAAGAACGTGCCGAGGTTGAGGGTCACCGACCGCTTGTAGACGAGCCAGCCCAGGACGATCGCGGTCGCGAGCCCGAGTGACGCCCCGAGCAGGGGAGCGGTGCCGTCGCCGGTCGCCTGGATCGCCGACCACAGGAAGACCGCGGTCTCCAGACCCTCGCGGCCGACGGCGAGGAACGCCGTCAGCACCAAGGCGGTCGCGCCCATCGCGAGTGCCGTGTCGAGGCGTCCCTGCAGGTCCGACTTGATCGAGCGGGCGGTACGCCGCATCCAGAAGATCATCCAGGTGACGAAGCCGACCGCGAAGATCGACATCCCGCCGGCGAAGGCTTCCTGCTTCTCTCCCGACAGCGTGGCGCTGGTGAACGTGAGCGCGGCGCCCACCCCGATGGACAGTGCGACGGCCACACCCACCCCGGCCCAGAGCAGTGGCAGCCGCCGCCGGTTGCCGGTGCGGACGAGGTAGGCCACGAGGATGCCCACGACGAGCGAGGCCTCGAGGCCTTCGCGCAGTCCGATGAGGAAGTTGCCGAGCACTGCATCTCCGGGGGCCGATCCGGTCGGGACTGCAGCGAGTCTACTTAGGGCGACCTAACCTTCGCAACAAGGGTCGCCGGACGGGATCGCGGCGGGCGTGGTGGAGGCTCTCGAGTCGTCCACGGCGAGGGCATCGACCAGGACGCGCGTGGTCAGCCGCACCTGCCAGGCGCGAGCACCGCCTTCCGTCAGGGCGATGGCGACGGCGCTCTCGGTCGCCGGCACGGGCGGGGTCCAGGCCAGCCGTCGGACGAGCTCCGGGGAGAGCAGGTTCTCGACCGGAAGGTTGTGGTCGTCGGCGATCGCGGCGAGGGCGGCGCGCGCCTTCGACAGCCGGGCCGCGGCGACCGGGTCGCGGTCGGCCCATCGGTTGGCCGGAGGCGGCCCGTCGCCCACCGGCACCGGTCTGGGCAGGGCTGACTCGGGCAGCCGCGCGGCCGCGTGCAGCGCCGCCGCGAACGTGCCGGCGTAGCGGCGCGCACCGCGGCCGGTGTAGCCGTCGATCTCCATCAGCTCGGTGGCCGACGACGGGCCGCCGATCGCGGCCGCGACGAGTGCGGAGTCGGGGACGATGCGGCCCGGCGCGACATCGCGCTCGCGGGCGACCTGGTCGCGGGCCTCCCAGAGCGAGCGGATCGCGGCCAGCTGGCGGCGGCTGCGGACGCGGTGGATCCCCGACGTACGCCGCCAGGGGTCGGGTCGAGCCGGAGCCGGCGGCGCGACGACGAGCGCCTCGAACTCCTCGAGCGCCCAGTCGAACTTTCCCTGGCGCAGCAGCTCCTCGGCCAGCGCGTCACGCAGGTCGACCAGCAGCTCGACGTCCAGCGCGGCGTAGCGCAGCCACGGCTCGGGCAGTGGGCGCTTGGACCAGTCGACGGCGGCATGGCCCTTCTCGAGCGTGAAGCCGAGCAGGCGCTCGACCAGCGCGCCGAGGCCGACCCGCTCGAAGCCGGCAAGCCGCCCGGCGAGCTCGGTGTCGAACAGCCGCCGGGGCATCATCCCGATCTCGCGCAGGCAGGGCAGGTCCTGGTTCGCGGCGTGCAGCACCCATTCGGCACCGGCCAGTGCCTCGCCGAGCGTGGTCAGATCGGGGCAGCCGACGGGGTCGACGAGCGCGGTGCCCGCGCCCGCGCGGCGCAGCTGCACCAGGTAGGCGCGCTGGCCGTAGCGATAGCCGGAGGCGCGCTCGGCGTCGAGGGCGACCGGTCCGGAGGCCGCGGCGAACCGTGCAGCCACGCGGGAGAGATCGCCGGCCGTGGCCGTCACCGGGGGGATGCCGTCCCGGGGTTCGAGCAACGGGACGGCCGAGGTGTGCTCGTCCGGCGCACCTTCTCCCACGCCGACCAAGTTACGCCGGGTGCCGTCCGGCGGGCCTGATTGACGCGGCGGGACTACCTGATCACGCCGGCGCGCATGGCCATGGCGACCATCTCGGCGCGGTCGCCGGTGCCGAGCTTTCGGGCGATGCGGGCCAGGTGACTCTTGACGGTGAGCGCCGACAGGCCGAGGTCCTCGCCGATCTCCTTGTTGGACCGGCCGTCCGCGACGAGCCGGAGCACCTCGACCTCGCGGCCGGACAGGTCGGCGACGCCGTCGTTGCTCGGTGCGCTGCGCAGCCCGGCGGCGAGTAGAGAGGCGACTGAGGGGTCGGCGTACACGCCGCCGTCGAGGACGCGGCGGACACCGTCGGCGACAACGAGCGGGGAGGCGGACTTCAGGAGGTAGCCCTGGGCGCCCGCGACGAACGCGGCGCGCACCGAGTAGGGGTCGTCGGCGGCGGACAGCACGACGAGCCGCTGCCAGCCTGCGGCGCGCAGGTCGGCGAGCAGGTCGAGGCCGGAGCCGTCGGGCAGGCCGACGTCGAGCACGCACAGCTCGCGGGGGCCGCTGGCGTGGGCGCGTGCCCGCGCTTCGGCGCAGCTTGCCGCCTCGGCGATGTCGGTGGCGCCCATCGCCATCAGGCGGGCGACCATCGACTCCCGGATGAGGGGGTGGTCGTCGACGACCATGGCCGTGAACCCAGGCGCCACTCCCGGCGGAGCGGGGATGGACTGCTCGACCAGCGCTGTCACGGGTACCTCCTCGGCCATGCCTGCCTTGAGCCCAGCAGGGCTCGTCGTTGTGCAGGTTCGGCCGTCCGGCGGCTTACCTGTAGCCCGAGCGCGGAGCAGATACCGCGCAGATCGGGATATTCGGACAATCGGGTGACGTGCCGCACGTTCGGTGGGGGGCGCGGCGGTTAGGCCGGACGGGCGATTCGCGCTGCAACGCTCAATGCCGGGGGGGCTTCGTGCCGAGGGAGAGCCGGAAGGCCAGGATCCGACCCCGAGGAGCGAGCGTGCCCGCTTCCACCGCATTGCCGTCGGCAGCCACCGCCCTGCGGCTCGGCTCGCGCCGGTCGGCTGCGGTTGCCGTGCTGCTCGCCGCGGTGGCCGTCCTCCTGATGGGCGGGTTGCCGCCGGCGGCCTCGGGCGCGTCGCAGACCGGTGCTCCGCTGTCGGCCGTGGTGGCCCTGTCCGGGGACCAGGCCGTGCGGGCCCCGGGTGTCGACCTCGTCCGGATGCTCCCGTCGGTCGGTGTCGAGATCGTGCGGGGCAGCCGGGCCGCCCTGGCGGGTCTCGCCCACGTCGCCGGCGTTCTGGGTGTCACCCCGAACCTGCCGGTGCACCTGCAGGCCAAGGCGTACGCCGGAGCGCCGATCTACGCCCCCCAGACCTTGTCGATCCCGCCCGTCGCCGACGCCGGCACGGGTGTCAACGTCGCCGTCATCGACACCGGCGTGTCTGACACCGCCACGCTCGAGCGAGGCACCGGCCGGCTCGTCGACGGCGTCGACACTTCGGGGTTGTCCAACCCCAACGGGACCATCCAAGAGACCGGGACGTTCGCCGACGGCTACGGGCACGGCACCTACGTCGCCTCGCTGATCGCCGGCGGGTCGGTGTCCGCCGGCGGCGGCCAGATCGTCGGGGTCGCACCCGGCGCGACCGTGACCGTCGTCAAGGTCGCCGACGACCACGGCCGCACCTCCCTCGCCTCGGTCGTCGCAGGTCTCGACTGGGTCGCCACTCACGCCCAACACGACGAGATCCGCGTCGCCAACCTCTCGCTCTCGGTGGCACGGCCGTCCGACGCCTACGGCGCCGACCCGTTGAACATCGCGGTGCAGCGCACCCGGGCGCAGGGAGTCACCGTCGTCGTCGCGGCCGGCAACACGGCAGGCGTCGTCAGCGACCCGGGGTTCGACCCCTCGGCGCTGACGGTCGGCGCCTACGACACGACGACCGACGGGGTTGCGTCGTTCTCGGGCAGCGACCCGAGCATCGGCAAGCCCGATCTGGTGGCCGCCGGCGTGCACGTCACCGGTGAGGTGCCCGCCGACTCGATCGTCGGGCGAAGCAACAAGCCCGTCTCGCGCTCCGACGGCGAGGGCAACCTCCTCATCCCGGGCACCGGCACGAGCGGCGCGACCGCCATCGTGAGCGGGCTGGCGGCCGACTTCCTGTCGACCCACCCGAGCGCCACACCCGACGACGTGGTGGCCTCGATGCGCGCGGCCGCCACGTCGGTCTCCGGCTCGCCCGGCGGCCTCGCCCAGCTGCCGACCACGGTCACCCAGGGCACGGCCCCGGACTACCCCGACGGCTGGGACGCGACGAAGGCCGGCTGGCCGGACGAGTTCTGGCAGGACGATCTCTGGACCCAGCCCTGGACAGCCGCTACCTGGAACACCCGGACCTGGTCCACCCGCACCTGGTCGACCCGCACCTGGTCGACCCGCACGTGGACCACCAGGACCTGGACCACCCGCACCTGGACCGAGGACATGTGGTCGGTCAGCGGGTGGGGATCGTGAGCCGCCTCGCCCGGGTGCGCGCCGTCTCCTACGGCGCGCTGCTCCTGGCCGCGGGGTTCGTCTGGCTGGCCGGCTGGGGCGACCGCACCTGGTGGGCGTCGCCGGCTCTGGCGGTCGCCGTGGCGGCGAGCGAGCTGGCGGTGGTCCACGTGGCCTTCGCCAGGCAGCGCTGGACGTTCACCGTCACCGAAGGTGTGATCGGCGGTGCGCTGCTCGTGCACGGTGGCGGCTGGGCGGTCGTCAGCGTCCTCGTCGGTGTCGCCATCGCGCAGGCCGTACGCCGCCTCGCCTGGGTCAAGCTGCAGTACAACACCGCGCAGATCACCGCTTCCGCGGCGCTCGCGGTCGTCGTCGCCCAGACGCTCGGCGGCGGTGCCGTCGGCGTGGTCGTCGGCATGTGCTGCTACTGGGCGCTGAACCAGCTCCTCTCGGCCGTCCCGCTGGCCATCATGAGCGGCTCACCGCTGGGCCGGCTCGCGTCCCAGGACGCCCCGTTGCACGCCGTACACGCTGCTGCCAGCGTCAGCATCGGCATGCTCGCCGCGTGGCTCGGGGCGCACGAGCCCTACGGCCTGCTCGGCCTGATCGCACCGCTCGGGCTGCTGTGGATGTCGTACGACGAGCAGACCGCTCGCACCGCGGAGGCCCGGCTCTTCGCCGAGCTGGCGAACGGCCACGAGCGGGCGACCGGCCGGTCCACGGACCTGTCCGCGCAGGTGGTCGTCACCGCGGCCGCCCGGCTGTTCGGGGGCGCCGACGTCGAGATGGTCCTGATCGGCCTCGACGGTCCGGTGCTCTACGCCGGTGACGAGCACGGCGCGTCCCGGCACCGCGCACACGCCGCGACCCTCGACGAGGCGTGGGTGCTTCGCGCCCTCGGTTCCACCGGCGTCCAGACCGGTGTCGAGCCCGACGGCCACCCGCACGCCGGCCGTCCCTACTGCTCCGCGGTCCTCGGTCCTGCCGACCTGCCGCTGGCGGTGCTCATCGCCCGCCGGGCCGCTGCGTCCGGAACGTTCGGCCGCCGCGAGGCGATGCTCGCCGACGTGCTCGTGCAGCAGGCGCAGTCGTGGCTCTCGGTCGCGGAGCTGACCCGCAGCCGCGACGACGCCCGGGCCCAGGCCGAGGCCGCCGAGGAGGCGGCCCGAGCGCTCGGGGATCTCGGCGCGGAGGCTGCGCCGTCGCTGCTGGTCCTGCGCGAGTCCGCCGCCCGACTCGCTCGCTTGGCGACCACGCCGGCGGGACCCGACATCGTCGTCGACATCGTCGACGAGCTGCACGCCGTGGAACGTGCGGTCGCATCGCTGCTCGGCGCGGTCGCGCTCGCCGCCGATCCGGACCTCGGCCGGCTCGACCCCCACGTGCCGGTCCCGCGCTCGCAGGAGTGGACGACGACGGGGGTGCTCGCCGAGGTGGAGCCGCGTTGATGCGCCCCTGGCACCGCCGCCGGGTCGACGAGGCGGAGCTGCGGCGCACGTTCGATGCGCTGAGCCTGCGCGCCCGCGTCGCGGACGAGCTGGCGGAGCAGCAGCGGCGCAGCGCCGAGACCGCCAGTGCCGGCATGTTCGAGCTCCTGTCGGGCCTCGTCGCCGCCGAGGAGAGCGCGCGCGGGCAGCTCGCCGCCGAGCTGCACGACACGGTTGCCCAGACCCTCATGCACGCACGTTCGGTGCTGTCGGCCGCGACGGATCCGGCGCAGGTGACCTATGCCGCCGACCTGCTGGCCGAGGCCGAGGAGCAGGTGCGCGCCGTCATGGCCCGCACCCGCCCGCCGGAGCTGCGCGACGGGGACCTGGCCAGGGCGATGACGATGCTGCGCGACGACCTGGCAGCCCGCTACGGGGTGACCGTGCGCCTGTCGTGGCCGGTCGAGCCGCACCCGCTGCCGCTGGCGACGGCGATCACCGTCTACCGGTTCTTCCAGGAGGCTCTGCTCAACGTCGTCAAGCACGCCGACGTCGACGACGCCGACGCGACGTTGACGATGGAGGACGGTCTCGTCATCGCCTGCGTGCGCGACGAGGGTCCGGGCTTCGACCCCGGCCAGGTGCGCTCGGAACGCGGCCGGCACGTAGGGCTCGGCCTGCTGCGGGAGCGTGCCCGGCTCGCGGGTGGGGTCATCGACGTCGCCTCGTGGCCGCAAAACGGTACGACGCTCACGCTGCGGATGCCGATCGGCGGCGGGGTCGCGATGCCGTCGTCCCCGCTCTCGTCGGCTCCGGCGCCGTCGCCCTCCGCGTCGCTCCCCGAGCAGCGCAGCGAGGCGACGCTGCCGACCTGACGGCGCCGCCCCGAGCGGGGTCAGACCTTGCGCCGCTTGCGGCCGGCCGAGCGGGCCAGCGGGAGCACGCCTGGGGCGAGCGGGGGCAGCCCGGCAGCCATGCAGAGCAGCTCGCCGAAGGCGCGCAGGTGTGGCCGCAGGTCGTCACCGACCGGTGTCCATGACGCCCGAAGCTCGACCTGGGCGGCGTCGGGCTCGCCGGCCAGCGCGCCGAACCGCTCGGAGGCGACCCGGGTCACCGTGCCACCGGCCATCGTGTGCTCGGCCTCCGCCCCGGCCAACGCGTCGAGCAGCCAGCTCCAGCCGACCGCGGTCAGCAACGGGTCGGCGACCATCTCGGCCTCGAGCGGCGCGTGCAGGTAGGCGACCAGCCGGGTGTCGCCGTCCCATGCCTCTGGACGGGACGGGTCGTGCAGCACGATCAGCCGGCCGCTCGCCAGCTCCTCGTCGCCGACGACCGCTTCGGCCTGCAGGGAGATCGCGTGCGGTGCCAGCCGCTGCGGCGCCGGGCCCTCCTGCAGCCGGACCTCCGGCCGCATCGGCGTCTCGCCGAGCAGTGCCACTGCCCGGGCGAATGCCTCGGGGAGCTGCGCGGGTGGCACGGCGACCGCCATGGCGACAGGGTAGGCGGGAGGGCCGACAGAAACCGGTCGGACGCGCCGCCCGCGGCCCGGATCCGGCCTCGGGTCTACCTAGGCTGCGATGATGGCCGCCGTCCTCGCGCTGCTCGCCAGCCTGATCTGGGGGACCTCGGACTTCCTCGGCGGCACGCTCAGCCGGCGCATCCCCGCGATCATCGTGGTCGGTTTCTCGCAGGCCGCCGCGATGGTGGTGCTCGTCCCGGTGGCCGCGGGCGCCGGCGGGTTCGGCGCGGACAGCGGCTACCTGCCGTGGGCCATCGGCGCCGGCGCCGTCGGCCTTCTCGCGCTGGTCGCCTTCTACCACGGTCTCGCCACCGGCTCGATGGGCGTCGTCGCCCCCATCGCCGCCATGGGAGTGGCCGTGCCGATCGCGGTCGGCTTCGCCGAAGGCGACGCCCCCGGCGGCCTGCAGATCGCCGGCCTCGCCATCGCGGCGGTCGGCGTCGTCCTGGCCAGCGGACCGCGGGCCGAAGGAGGGCGCAACCTGCGCCCGGTCGTGCTGGCCGGCCTGTCGGCGGTCGGCTTCGGTCTCGTGATCCTCTTCATCGCGAAGGGGAGCGCCCACAGCGTCGTCATGACCTTGCTGGTCATGCGCGCGACCTCGGTGTTGCCGCTGGTCGTGCTCGGATTGGCGGCCGGCAGGCTCGGTGTCTCGACCCGCGAAGCCGGACCGCACTGGCGCATGCTGGCGGTCGTCGGGCTTGCCGACCTGACGGCGAACGGTGCCTACGCGGTGGCCTCCCGGCACGGCCTGCTGGCGCTGGTCGCGGTGCTCTCCTCGCTCTACCCGGTGGTCACCGTGCTGCTCGCCCGCGTCGTGCACGACGAGCGGCTGCGGTCGGTGCAGACCGTCGGCGTCATCGCGGCGCTCGCCGGCGTCATCCTCATCGGCGCCGGTGGGGGCACCGGCTGACCCCCTCAGCAGGGGCAGGCGCTCAGGCAGCGAGATGGCGGGCGCGGCGGACCGGGCGGTCGGGGATGATCCCGGCAAACAGCGCGTAGCCGCACACGACGCAGGCGCGCTCGGGGCAGTCGTCATGGCCGTCGACGCACGGAGGCTGCTCGAACTCCCGCTCCTCGCGGCATGTGGGGCAGTAGTCGTTCGTCGTCATGACAGCACCGTCGCACGCCCCGCCGACAGTTTCCGGCAGCCGCGACGGCGTGTCGCTTCCCATCGGTCGTTCCGCCGCTCGCCGCCCTCGGGCTGCGTGGGACGATCGTCACGTGCCAGCCCCCGTCGACGCGCCGTTCCTGCGCGCCTGCCGGCGCGAGCCCACGGCATACACCCCGGTGTGGTTCATGCGCCAGGCCGGCCGCGCGCTGCCGGAGTACCGCCGGGTCCGCGGCGACCGGCCGATGCTGGAGTCCTGCGCCGACCCGGCACTCGTCACGGAGGTGACGCTGCAGCCGGTGCGGCGTTACGGCGTCGACGCGGCGATCCTGTTCAGCGACATCGTCGTGCCGCTGCACGCCGTCGGCATCGACGTCGAGATCAAGGCCGGCGTGGGGCCGGTCGTCGGCACGCCGATCCGCGACCAGGCCGGTGTCGAGCGGGTTCGCGGGCTCGAGCCCGGCGACGTGGACTACGTCGACGCGGCGGTGCGCCTGCTCGTCGACGAGCTCGGCGATACCCCGCTCATCGGTTTCGCGGGGGCGCCGTTCACGCTCGCCAGCTACCTCGTCGAGGGGGGCCCGAGCCGCAGCCACACGCTGACGAAGGCGCTGATGTACGGCGACGAGCAGACCTGGCACGCGCTGCTCGACCGGCTCGCCGACATCACGCTGGCGTTCCTGCGGGTGCAGATCGGCGCGGGGGTGAGTGCGGTGCAGCTGTTTGACTCGTGGGCGGGGGCGCTGTCGGCCGCCGACTACGCCCGCTACGTGCAGCCGCACTCCGCCAAGATCCTCGCCGGCATCCACGAGGTGCCGCGCATCCACTTCGGGGTCGGCACCGGCGAGCTGCTCGGGCTGATGGGCGCCGCGGGAGCCGACGTCGTCGGGGTCGACTGGCGGGTGCCGCTCGACGAGGCGACTCGGCGGATCGGACCCGGCCGTGCGGTGCAGGGAAACCTCGATCCGGCGACCCTGTTCGCCCCCTGGCCCGCGGTCGCCGAGCAGGCCCGCGCCTCGCTGCGCGCCGGCCGGGCGGCCGAGGGACACGTGTTCAACCTCGGGCATGGGGTGCTGCCGGAAACCGACCCCGGCGTCCTGACCCGCCTGGTCGAGCTCGTCCACGAGGACAGCGCGCGATGACGACCGGCGTGCTCGTCATGGCCTACGGCACGCCGCGCGACCGCGACGACGTCGCTGCCTACTACACCGACATCCGGCGTGGGCGCCCGCCGACGCCCGAGCTGCTCGCTGCGCTCGTCGCGCGCTATGACGCGATCGGCGGCACGTTCCCGCTGCGCGCGATCACGGAGGCGCAGGCCGCCGCACTGCAACGGGCGCTCGACGAGCGCGGCGAGTACACGGTCGGGCTCGGGCTCAAGCACGCCGCTCCACGCATTGAGGACGGGGTGACCGAGCTCGCCGGGCGCGGCGTCGACCGGGTCGTGGGGCTCGTCCTCGCTCCGCACTACTCCCGGGCGTCGATCGGCGACTACGCCGCCCGCGCCGCCGCCGCGGGTGCGAGCGCCGGCATCCCGGTCACCACCGTGGAGTCGTGGCACCTGCTACCGGCGTACCTCGACTTCCTCGCCGCCGCCGTGCGTACGACGCTCGCCGCACTGCCACGCGGCGCGGAGGTGGTCTTCACCGCCCACTCGTTGCCGGAGAAGGCCGTCGCGGCCGGCGACCCCTACCCGGAGCAGCTGCACCAGACCGCCGCGGCGGTTGCCGAGCGCGCAGGTGTCGACCGGTGGCGAGTTGCCTGGCAGTCCGCCGGCCGCACCGCGGACCGGTGGCTCGGGCCGGACGTGCTCGAGGTGCTGCGCGAGTCGGCCGGGGGTCCAGGGGTCGCGGTGTGCGCGTGCGGTTTCGTCGCGGACCACCTGGAGGTCGCCTACGACCTCGACATCGAGGCGCGGCGCCTGGCCGACGAGCTGGGCCTGCCCTTCGGCCGCACCCCATCGGTCAACGACGACCCGGCGGTGATGACGGCTCTCGCCGGCCTGGTCGCGGAGCGCGCCGGCGAGGTACGACCGGAGAGCCCGACCGCGGGCCGATCGGGGAGCGCGCCGGACGGCCGATCACGGAGCGCCGCGGCCGATGCCTGACCCGGGGGAGCAGCGCCCGCACGTCGCGGTCGTCGGGGGCGGCATCGCCGGGCTGGCGGCTGCTCGGGCGCTGGTCACCTCCGGCGCCCGGGTCACCGTGCTCGAGGGGTCACCCCGGCTCGGCGGCAAGCTGCACACCTCGGAAGTCGGTGGGCTGCCGGTCGACGAGGGCGCCGAGTCGTTCCTCTGGCGCGCCCCGGGTGCCACCGAGCTGGCCGGCGACGTCGGGCTGGCCGGCGACCTGGTCCACCCCGCCGCTGTCGGTGCCGCGGTGGTGAGCCGCGGCCGGCTGCGGCGGCTGCCGCCGCGCACGATGTTCGGCATCCCGGGCGACCCGCGGGCTCTCGCGGCCGCGAACGTCCTGTCCCTGCGAGGCATCGCACGCGTTGCCGTGGAGCCGTGGCTGCCGGGCGGTCCGCCGACGGCCGACACGACCGTCGGGGGTTACGTGCGTCGCCGGCTCGGCCGCGAGGTGGTCGACCGGCTCGTCGACCCGCTGCTCGGTGGGGTCTACGCCGGGCGGGCCGACGCGCTGTCGCTGCAGGCGACGATGCCACAGCTGCTGCCGCACCTCGCAAGCCACCGCTCCTTGCTCGAGGCGGCGAGGGCCGCGGTTCCCGAACCTTCGGGGCAGCCGGTCTTCGCGACGGTCCGCGGCGGTCTCGGCCGGCTGGTCGAGGCCCTGCAACTCGCCGTGGAGCCGGCCGGGGCAGAGATCCTCCTCGGACGGCCGGCCCGCGAGCTCCGGCGTACGGCATCGGGGTGGCGGGTCGTGCACGGGTCGACCCGCGACGCGCAGACCCTCGACGCCGACGGGGTGGTCCTCGCCCTGCCCGCCGCCCCCGCGTCGCGGCTGCTGACCGACGACGTGCCGGCGGCCGCCACGGACCTCGGTCAGGTCGACTACGCCAGCGTCGCGCTGGTCACGCTGGTCTTCCCGGCGAGCGCGGCCGGACGTCACGGTCCGGTGTCGCGGTTGAGCGGCTACCTGGTGCCGGAGGTCGAAGGCCGGCCGGTCAAGGCGGTGACGTTCTTCACGACGAAGTGGCCGCACCTCGACACCGACGCGATCGTGGTGCGCTGCTCGTTCGGCCGCTACGGCGACCCGGCCGTGCTCCAGCGCGACGATGCGGACCTCGTCGTCGACGCCCGGCGCGAGCTGCTCGACAGTGCCGGGATCAGCGCACCGCCGGTCGCCAGCCGGGTCAGCCGTTGGGGCGGCGCCCTGCCGCAGTACGCCGTGGGGCATCTCGACCGGGTGCGGCGCGTCCGCGCGGCCGTTGCCGGAGCCGGCGGATTGGCGGTCTGCGGTGCGGCGTACGACGGGGTCGGGATCCCCGCCTGCATCCGCTCCGGGCAGCAGGCCGCCACGGAAGTGCTGTCCGGGTGGACAATGACGCCATGACCACCAGCACGTCGAAGGCCGCCCGCACCCGTGAGCTCAACGAGCAGATCTGTTACACGCTCTACTCGGTGTTCCGCGCCCGCACCGGCGCTGCCCGACTGCCCGACGAGGGGCGGGAGGCGGCGGTCGCCGAGGTCGAGGAGCTGCTCGAGCAGGCGATGGCCAAGGGCGTGACGACCCGCGGCACCTACGACATCGGCGCCTACCGGGCCGACGCCGACCTGATGTTCTGGTGGACCGGCGCGGATCCCGACGTGCTGCAGGACACCTACAACCGCTTCCGCCAGACCAGGCTGGGACGCGGGTGCGAGCCGGTCTGGTCGGCCTACGCCGTGCACCGTCCGGCGGAGTTCAACAAGAGCCACCTGCCGGCGTTCCTGACCGAGGACCCGAGGCGCTACGTCTGCGTCTACCCGTTCGTACGCAGCTACGAGTGGTACCTGCTGCCCGACGCCGAGCGGCGGGAGATGCTCGCCGAGCACGGCCGGATGGCGCGCGAGTACCCCGACGTCCGGGCCAACACGGTGGCGAGCTTCGCGCTCAACGACTACGAGTGGGTGCTCGCGTTCGAGGCCGACGAGCTGCACCGGCTGGTCGACCTCATGCGGCACCTGCGCGGCGCGACGGCGCGGCTGCACACCCGGGTGGAGATCCCGTTCTTCACCGGCGTCCGCAAGCCGCTCGCCGACCTCGTCGCCTCGCTGCCGTAGCGGTCAGGCGCAGGCCGACCCCCGCGGCAGGGTGAGCGGCGCGTCGATCCGGTAGCTGCCGGTCACCGGCGCGTGCAGCAACGTCCAGTCGCCGTCCTGCTGCAGGCAGCCCTTGCTCGTGTGCAGCCAGGGTGACCAGCGCACCCGCACGAGCACGTTGCCCGGGCGCTCGACGCGCAGTGACAACCCGGCCGGGGAGGTGTTCGTCACCTGTGCGTGCGGGCCGGTCAGCGGGAGGGGGTCGACCACCCGCCACAGGGTCCAGTGGTCGCTGCTCCACACTTCGTGCAGGTAGGGCAACCCGCTGCGCACCAGGGCGGCTTCCCCCGTCGCGCCCCAGTCGACCGGCCGGTCGGACAGCGCGACGAAACCGACGCCGTTGTAGCGCAGCCAGCGGTGGTAGGTCGTCGCGTTGAGCGGGCCGTCGTAGAACAGCGGGTTGCGGACGGTGTCGAGCTGGCGCTCCCAGCCACGGGCCAGCAGGTAGTGGCGGGCGATGTGGTCGGCTTCCCAGTGCTCCGACAGCGACACCACCTCGATGCGGTAGCGCTGCGCGCCGTGGATCTGCAGAGCCGTCAGGAGTGGCACGGAGAACGACGCGTGTGCGGCGGGTTCCGGTCCGGGCGCGATGTCGCCGGCCGGCTGGTAGACCTGCCAGGTGAGCAGCAGGAGCAGCACCGGCAGCGCGTAGCGCAACCTGCTCGCGAGGCCGGCGATGACCGGTGCCGCGAGGATCAGCCCGAGGCGCTCCACGTTGTTGCCGACCGGGGTCGGGAGCAGCCACGCGGTAAGGCAGCCGACGGAGTAGATCAGGCAGCCGACGACCAGCGCGCGGTGGCGCCAGCCCACGAGCCACGCGACCAGCAGGGCGCCGATCATCGGGGAGATCGCGATGTCGATGGTGACCGGCTGCACGCCCCACTGCGGGAAGACGAGCTGCACGCCGAGCATCGGTAAGGCCGCGGCCACGCCGAGCACCAGCCCTTCGCGGCGGTGCGGCCCGACGGCCAGCAGGGCCACGGCGGTCAGGCCGAGGAAGAGCGTGGCGACCGGGCTGGCCAGCGTGCACAGCGCCGCAAGGACGGCCGCGGCGGCGAGCCGACGGTTGGACTGCCGTTGCGGAGTGATGACGAGGCGTACGGCGGCGGCCGCGAGCGCCAGGCCGAGCATGAACGTCACCCGGCCGGCGAAGAACGACGCCCCGGTGCCGAGCCCGGTCCAGACGGCGGCGGTGCGCACCCGGCGCGCATCCCAGATCCGGAACATGTCGGCCATCGCCGCCGACGCCCCGATCGTCGCCAACGCGCCGGTAGCGAGCACACCGATCGCGGCGAACAGGTAGGGCGACAGGACGCTGTAGGCGGCCGGATGCAGCCCGCCGTACCAGCTGAAGTCGTAGGCCGCGCCGGGGTGCGCCCGGGCGAACGCGCCGCGGGCGAACTGTGCGGCCAAGTCGGTGCCGAGCAGGGGGCCGACCACGGTGACGACGACCCAGGGCAGCGCGCCGAGCCCCCCGAGCATCGCGGGATGCGCCAGCACGCGCGCGGTTGCCCTCAGCCGGGGCAGGACGTTCGGCGCCGCCGGCACCGGGGCGGCGGTTGCTCCGGCGGGGAGCGTGGAGGCCATGTCACCTCACCCGCGCCGACGGACCTGGGCCCGCGTGGTGAGCCCGGATCACCGGTCCGTGGCCGGCTCGAAGGTCAGCGCGATGCTGTTCATGCAGTAGCGGTCACCGGTCGGCGTCTGCGGCGCGTCGGGGAAGACGTGACCCAGGTGCGAGCCGCAGCGCGCGCAGCGAACCTCCGTGCGGACCATGCCGTGGCTGCGGTCCTCGTTCAGCTCGACGGCGTCGTTGTCCGAGGGCTTGAAGAAGCTAGGCCAACCGCAGTGCGACTCGAACTTCGTCTCGGACCGGAACAGCTCACCGCCGCAGGCCCGGCAGCGGAAGACGCCCACCCGGTGCTCGTGCAGCAGCGGCCCGGTGCCCGGTGGTTCGGTGGCCGCCTGACGCAGGACGGCGTACTCGTCCGGGGAGAGCTCGGCCCGCCACTCGTCGTCGGTCTTGTCGATCCGCTGCACGGCCATGTCCAGATCGTCCCACGCGGGGGCCGGCTGTCTACGCCGCCACTGCCTCCACGTCCGCGATACGTTGCCGCGATGGCAGCCGCGCCCGCGACCGAGCTGGAGGTGGGTTCGCGGGTCGTGCGGTTGTCCAACCCCGATCGCGTCTACTTTCCGCAGCTCGGGACGACCAAGCTGGACATCGCGCGTTACTACCTGTCGGTCGCCGAGGGCATCGTGCGCGCGCTGCGGGAGCGGCCGTGCATGCTGCACCGCTTCCCGGAAGGCATCGAGGGGGAGCGGATCTACCAGAAACGGATCCCGAAGGGCGCCCCCGACTGGGTCCAGACCGCACATGTGAGCTTCCCGTCCGGGCGCACGGCCGACGAGCTGTGCGTCACCGAGGTCGCTGCCGTCGTGTGGGCGGTGCAGATGTCCACGGTCGAGTTCCACCCCTGGCACTCGCGCCGCGCCGACGTGGAGCGCCCGGACGAGCTGCGCATCGACCTCGACCCGCAGCCCGGCACCGGCTTCGCCGAGGCACAGCGGGCGGCGGCCCTGGTCCGCGAGCTGCTCGCAGAGATCGGCTATGTCGGCTGGCCGAAGACGTCGGGCAACCGGGGCGTGCACATCTACTGCCGTATCGAGCCCCGCTGGGAGTTCCCGGTCGTACGCCGTGCCGCGCTGGCCCTCGCCCGAGAGCTGGAGCGCAGAGCGCCGGCGCTCATGACGACCGCCTGGTGGAAGGAGGAGCGGGGGGAACGGGTGTTCGTCGACTTCAACCAGAACGCGAAGGACCGGACCATCGCCTCGGCGTACTCGATCCGGGCCCGGCCCGACGCGACGGTGTCGACGCCGGTGACGTGGGACGAGCTGCCCGACGTGCACACCGAGGACTTCACGATCACGACCGTGCCGGCGCGCTTCGCCGCCCTCGGCGACGTCCACGCCGGCATCGACGACGCGGTCTGCGACCTCCAGGTGCTGCTCGACTGGGTCGAGCGCGACGAGCGCGACCACGGCCTGGGTGAGGCGCCCTATCCGCCGAACTACCCGAAGATGCCGGGCGAGCCGCGCCGCGTGCAACCCAGCAAGCGCCGCCCGGACTGAGCGGCCGGCCGCTGTTTGCGGGCCGACCTGATCTCTCGCCCCGGTTGTCGCTTCGCGATAGGAATGGCTCATACGTCGTTGCGGCATCTTCGGCGCGCAGCGGCGGGGAGGGAGATTCGTCGTGACCGACAGCCGGCCCGCCATCACCGGAGTGCATCACTTCTCGCCGACCGTAAGGGACGTCGAGGCGAGTGCTGAGTGGTACCAGAAGGTCTTCGGCCTGGAACGGGTTCCCGTGACGTTCCCGCATCACGAGCGTGAAGACACCGGCTTCGCCGTCCTGCTCGTCGACCCGCAGAGCGGCCTCACCATCGGCCTGCACAAGAATGCCGGCAACCAGGGCGAGAGCTTCGACGAGTGCCGCACCGGTCTTGACCACATCGGCTTCAACGTCGCCGACCGCGCGGAGATGGACAGGTGGGCGGCGCACCTCACCGAGCTCGGCGTCGAGCACAGCGGCATCAGGGACATCACCGAGCCGGTCAGGTTCTCCACGCTTGTGTTCCGCGATCCGGACAACATCCAGCTCGAGCTGTTCACTGCAGGATCCCCGGGCTAGCCAGGTCAGAGTGCCGTAACGCGTCCGCGGCGGACGACTGGGAAGCGCTCTTCGGTGCAGTGCCTGTTGTGGCCGCCTGCGTTTGTCTTCGGGACGGCCCGAGACGAGGAAGATGCGTGGGGCTCAGTAGCAGCTCTCTCCGACACGTGCGCGGCTCAGAATCCGATCGCGGCACCCGACAGGGCGCGCGGGTCGCTCGCTGCCTCCAGCACGCCGCCCGTCGCCCGGATCACGTGCGCATGCCCGGCGGTGGGCATGCCGGCTCCGGCGCACACGTCGTGGCCGCGAGCCCGCAGGCCGGCTGCCCACGGCGCGCCGTCCTCGAGCCACACCTGCACCTGCCCGCGCGCGTCCCAGGTGTCGAAGCCGGCACCGCCGCCCGACAGGATCCAGCGCGGAGCCGCGACCGCCTCGCCGGCGCTCTCACCCGCGGCCAGCAGCCGGGCCAGCAGCTGCAGCAGCACCTGGGGTTGCGAGTCGCCGCCCATCGTCCCGAGGGCGGTGTCGAGCCGTAGCGCGGCGTCGGTCACGAGCGCAGGGGAGAGGGTGTGCGGCGGCCGGCGACCGGGGCCGTACTCCGCGGGATGGCCGGGCACCAGGCTGAAGCCGATCCCGCGGTTCTGCAGGAAGATACCGGTCGCCGGCTCGGCCAGCCCGCTGCCGAATCCGCGGGCGTTCGACTGGATCAGCGAGACGGCCATCCGGTCTTCGTCCACCGCGCAGAGGTAGATCGTGCCGCCCTCCCCGTAGCCGTCACCGAGCACCGCGGCCCGCTCGCACGAGATGGCGTCGCGACGCGGTGCCAGCCGCTCCGGTGCCAGCAGCGCCTGACCGGAGGACCGCTCATGGAGGACCTCGAGCCGGTCGTACGCCGCGAACCGTGCCGCCTCGATCAGCAGGTGCGCCCACAGCTCGTCGTCGGGATCGGCGGGCAGGGGCAGTCCGGACGCGATCCACGCCCCGGCCAGGGCCAGGTAGCCCTGTGAGTTGGGCGGCACCGTCCAGAGCACGCGACCCCACGCCTCGACGGACAGCGGCTCGACCCAGTCGGCCAGGGGTGCCGACAGGTCGGACTCGGTGTACTCCCCGGCTCCCAGGGCCAGCAGCCCCGCGCCGAACTCACCGCCGTAGAAGCCGTCCCGGCCGTGCTCTACGACGGCTCGCAGCGTCCGCGCGACCCCCGGGCGGCACATCAGGTCCCCGGGCCGCACGACGCCGCGGAAGGCTTCGCCGCCCGGGCGATCGGCGACCCGCGGTGCCGACAGCGCAAGGGTCGGCGAAGCCGGAAACCCTTCTGCGGCATAGGAAATCGCGGGAGCCAGCACCTCTGCGAGGTCCACCCGGCCGAAGCGCGAGTGCAGCGCGAGCCAACCGTCCACGCACCCTGGCACCGGCGTGGAGCGAATGTCGCCCGACATCGGCATGACCCGATGCCCTTCGGCCCGCAGCCGGTCGGGGTCCGCGCCGGAACCGGCCCGCCCGCTGGCGTTCAGAGCTGACGGTGTCGCCCCCTGCCCGCCGACGAGGGCGAACAGGTCACCACCCATCCCGCACATGTGCTGGGTCGTCACGGCCAGCACCGCGCTCGCGGCGACCGCGGCGTCGGCCGCGCTGCCTCCATGCCGCAACATCTCCGCTCCCGCGGCAGCCGCGAGGTGGTCGACGGCGCACACCATCCCGTGTGGCGCGAACAGCGAGGTGTAGGGCGCGAGCCGGGTCACGACCCCGACCCGCCCAGCACCTCGGCCAACGAGAAGCCCGCCGGGCGTTCGAGCTGGGCGTAGGTGCAGGTGCGCGGGTCGCGTTCCGGCCGCCAGCGCTGGAACTGCGTCGCGTGCCGGAACCGGTCGCCCTGCATGTGGTCGTAGGCCACCTCGACGACGAGCTCGGGCCGCAATGGTTCCCACGACAGGTCCTTGCCGGCGTTCCACCTGCTGGTGGCACCGGGCATCCGCTCGCCGTCCGCGGCGCCCGCCCAGGCCGCCCACGGGTGCCCGGCGAGGTCGGCGCGATACGGCGCCAGCTCGTCGACCAGCTCGCCCCGCCGCTTCATCGTGAACGACGCCGCGACCCCGACGTGCTGCAGCGCGCCGCCGTCGTCGTACAGGCCCAGCAGCAACGAACCGACCACCCGGCCGGACTTGTGCCAGCGGAAGCCGGCCACGACGCAGTCGGCGGTGCGCTTGTGCTTGATCTTGAACATCACCCGCTCGTCGGGCCGGTAGGGCAGCCGCAGCGGCTTGGCGACGATGCCGTCGAGCCCGGCCCCCTCGAACGCCGTGAACCACTCGCGTGCCGTCTCCAGGTCGTCGGTGGCCGGGGTCAGGTAGACCGGCGGCCGGACCTGCTCGAGCGCGGACTCCAGCCGGGACCGGCGTACGCCGAAGGGCTCCGCCACCAGCGACTCGTCGCCGATCGCCAGCAGGTCGAAGGCCACGAACGACGCCGGTATCTCGGCGGCCAGCTTGCGCACCCTCGACTCAGCCGGATGCAGCCGCAGCTGAAGCGCGTCGAAGTCGAGGCCGTCGGCGCCGGCGATGACGATCTCCCCATCGACGACGCAGCGCTCGGGCAGCGTTGCGCGCACGGCGTCGACGACCTCGGGGAAGTAGCGGGTCAGCGGGCGTTCGTTACGCGAGCCGAGCTCGATCTCGTCGCCGTCGCGGAAGACGATGCACCGGAAGCCGTCCCACTTCGGCTCGTAGAGCACCCCGCCGTCGACCTGCTCGGGCGCGGGGATGTCGGGCACCGCCCGGGCGAGCATCGGCGAGACCGGTGGGTTGACGGGCAGGTCCATGCGGGCATCCTGCCCGATCTGCTCAGCGTCGCAGGTAGCGCAGGAAGAGGTAGCTGTCGTCCTCGAGGACCTGGTGCAGCGTCAGGTGCTCCGGCGCGTCGAGCAGCGGCCCGTCGAGGATGCGCGTCGCGGGTCCGGCGAAGAGCAACGGCGACAGGGTGAGGCACAGCTCGTGGAGCTGGCCGGCGGCGACGATGTGGGAGAGCAGGTTGGGGCCGCCCTCGCAGAGCAGGTGGTGCAGGCCGCGGTCGGCCAGCTCGCCCAGCGCGGCCGGGAGGTCGACGTCGCCGTCACCGGCGACGATGATGTCGGCGCGGTCGCGCAGCGCGTCGACCCGATGGGCGGGTGCCGACTTCTGCGTGATGACGATCGGGCGGACGTCCTGATCGGTGAAGAACGGCGCCTCCGGGTCGAAGTCGCAGCTGCGGCTGAGCACCGCCATCGTCGGGAGCGGCGGCATCCCGCGCGCCGTGCGCCACTCCTGGCGGCGAGCAGAGGGGCGGTGGCCGCCGTACCTCTCGACCCGCACCGTGCTCGCACCGGCCAGGATCACGTCGGCGTGATCACGCAGTGCCGCGAAGATCTTCTTGTCCGTCGGTCCCGACAGGCCCCCGGAACGGCCCTCGGCCTGGGCCGCGCCGTCGACGCTCGACACCATGTTGCCGCGCACGTAGGAGCGGCCGGGCGACTCGACGAGGTAGGCCTCGTCGATGTCGACCTGGTCCTTCGCCGGGTCGGGCAGCAAGCGGCGCATGCCGTCAGTCAATCAACACCACCGCCACCGATCGGGCCGGCAGGTTCACCGCGGTGCCGGAGCAGGTGACCTCGCTTGCAGACGCGAGCAGGACCTCCCCGGGCCGCCCGCCGGCAGGTACCCGGCGGTGCTCTTCGGCGAGGTTGCAGACCACGGCGACGCCGCCCCGGTGCAGCACGAACCACCGGTCGCCGTCGTCCCAGGTGCAGCGGACCGCATCGAGCCGACCGTCGGTCAGCTCCGGGTGGCGGCGCCGCAACGCGATGAGGTCCCGGTGCCACGCGAGCAGGTCGGCGTGCGCCTCCTTCTCGACCTCCGCCCAGTCGAGCGTCGACCGGGCGAAGGTGGCGCCGTCCATCGGGTCGGGGACGCGGGCCGGGTCCCACCCGTGCCCGGCGAACTCCTCGCACCGTCCCGTGCGCACCGCTTCGGCCAGCCCGCGGTCCGGGAACGAGGCGAAGAACTGCCACGGCGTCGAGGCGCCCCACTCCTCGCCCATGAACAGCATCGGGGTGAACGGCCCGGTCAGCACCAGCGCGGCGCCGATCTTCAGCAGGTCCGGCGGCACCATCGCGGCCAGCCGCGCCCCGCCGGCCCGGTTGCCGATCTGGTCGTGGTTCTGCAGGTAGCCGACGAACGCGGCGCCCGACAGCAGGTGGGGGTCGACCGGCCGGCCGTGGTGCCGGCGCCGGAACGTCGAGTACGTGCCGTCGTGCACGAAGACCCGGGTGAACGCCTTCGCCAACGTCTGAAGCGACCCGAAGTCGCAGTAGTAGCCCTGCCGCTCACCGGTCAGCAGCGCGTGCAGGGCATGGTGGAAGTCGTCGCTCCACTGGGCGTCGAGCCCCCACCCGCCGGCGTGGCGAGGCGTCACGTTGCGCGGGTCGTTGCGGTCGGACTCGGCGACGAGGAAGAGCGGCTTGCGCAGGTAGGCCGCAGTGCGGCGCACCTCCTCCGACAGCTCCTCGAGCACATGGGTCGCGCGGTCGTCCTTGAGCTCGTGCACGGCGTCCAGACGCAGCCCGTCGACGTGGTAGTCGACGAACCACATCAGTGCGTTGTCGATGATGTGGCGGCGTACCTCGTCCGATTCTGGCGCGTCGAGGTTGACCGCCGGCCCCCACGGCGTCGAATGGGTGTCGGTGAAGTAGGGGCCGAACTCCGAGAGGTAGTTGCCGCTCGGCCCCAGGTGGTTGTAGACGACGTCGAGCAGCACGCCGATACCGCGCCCGTGGGCGGCGTCGACGAACCGCTTCAGCCCGTCGGGTCCGCCGTAGGGGTCGTGCACGGCGTACCACAGCACGCCGTCGTAACCCCAGCCGCGGTCCCCGTCGAATGCGTTGACCGGCATCAGCTCGACGACGTCGACACCCAGCTCGACGAGGTGGTCCAGTCGAGCGATCGCCGCGTCGAAGGTCCCCTCGTCGGTGAACGTGCCGATGTGCAGCTCGTAGACGACGCTGCCCGGCAGCGGTACGCCGTGCCAGGTCTGGTCGCTCCAGGCGAACGCCGCGTGGTCGACCAGCCGGGACGGGCCGTGGACGCCCTGTGGCTGCCACGCGGACCTCGGGTCTGGGCGAGGCGGCCCGCCGTCGAGGCGGTAGGCGTAGTCGCACCCGGCCGCCGCGCCGGCGACGTCGGCCGACCACCAGCCGGCGCGCCCGTCGGCGTGCATCGCGTGCTCGCGCCCGTCGACCACGACGTGGACCCGTTGCGCGTGCGGGGCCCACACCCGGAACGACGACATGGCGCATCTGTGCCCACCGGAATGACGCCTTACCGGCGCGGCATTGTGGAAGTGTGAGCGAAGAGTCACTTCCGCTGTCGGTACTCGACTTCGTCGGCATCGAGTACGCCGAGTCAGCCCATGACGCCATCGCCGGTGCGGTCCGCATCGCGCGGGCGGTGGAGGAGTCGGGCTACCGCCGCTACTGGGTGTCCGAGCACCACAACATGCGCAGCCTGGCCTGCAGCGCGCCCGAGCTGCTGATCGCCCACATCGGCGGCCGGACCGAACGCATCCGGGTCGGCGCGGCCGGGATCATGCTGCCCAACCACTCGCCGTTCAAGGTCGCCGAGCTCTTCCGCACGCTGCTCGCCCTCCACCCCGGCCGCATCGACCTGGCGCTCGGCCGGGCCCCCGGCACCGACCCGCTGACCGCGCACGTGCTCCGTCGCGGCCTGCGGATCGACCCGGGGGAGGAGTTCCCGCACCAGGTGGCCGAGCTGCTGGCGTTCCTCCAGGACGACTTTCCGGCAGGTCACCCGTTCGCCCAGCTCGTGGCCGCGCCGGTCGTGCCCGAGCAGCCGCAGGTGTTCATGCTCGGGTCGAGCCAGTACGGTCCCCGGTTCGCTGCCATCAACGGCATGAGCGCGGTCTTCGCGCACCACATGAGTCCGGACCTGGCCGTCGAGGCGCTCCGCGAGTACCGGCGCGACTTCGAGCCCCGCCACGAGGGCGACCGGCCCTACTCCGCCATCTCGGTGCTCGCGTTCGCCAGCGACGACGACGAGGCGGTCAGCGAGTTCGAGGCCGCGTGGACGCTGACGATGCAGAACCTGCGCCGCGGGGTCCGCGAGCCGCTGCGGCCGGAGCAGGTGCGGGAGTTCGCCCGGTCGGCCGAGTTCCGCGACGGCCGGCAGCGCGACGGCCGGATGGTGACCGGCGAGCCGAAGGCGGTGGTTGTCGGGCTGCGCGACCTGCAGGAGCAGGCGCAGGCCGACGAGGTCGTCGTCGTCACGCCGAGCCTCGACCGGGCGCGGCGCATCGGCAGCTTCCAGGCGATCGCCGAGGCCTGGCGCGGCGGCTAGCCGTCCGTGACGAGCAGTCCCACCGGGAGCCCGTCGAGCACCTTCGCGACGGGTATGTCGCCGCCCCGGAAGCTGCGGCCGGTCAACACGTCCGTCCATACCCCGGCCGGTAGCGGCACCGTCGTGTCCCGCCAGCCGCCGGTTCGCCGCAATCCCACCGGCAGGCGGGTGGCCAGCGAGGCCGCGCCTTCCCCGCGCACGAATCCGAGAAGGTGGTCGGCCGCGGGTCCCGCGGCGGTGAGCGCGCGGTAGCCGGCCGACGGGCCGAACAGCTCGGGTCGCGCCCGCCGCGACCGGAGCACCCGCGAGGTGACCAGCAGCTTGCTCCAGCCCTCCTCGTCGTCGTCGACAGCGGGCGGCAGGTGGCCCTCGTCGAGCGCGCGCAGCATCGTGCGCCGCCGGTCGTAGTCGACCGGGCGCCGGTTGTCCGGGTCGACCAGCGACAGGTCCCAGAGCTCGCCGCCCTGGTAGCAGTCGGGGACGCCCGGCATCGTGAGCTGCAGCAGCTTCTGCGCCAACGAGGTGATGCGACCCGGCACCAGGACGTGCTCGCGCACCCAGAGCTCGACATCGGCCACGGTCGCGTCGTCTGCGTAGACCTCGCGCACGAAAGACTGCAGCATCTCGTCGTACGCCGGATCGGGATCCGTCCACGACGTGCGGCGCTTCGCCTCGCGGGAGGCCTTCTCGACGTAACCGGCCATGCGCTCCGCCGAGATCGGCCAGGCGCCGACGAGGGACTGCCAGAACAGGTACTCGAGGTCCGGGTCCCCCAGGTGGTGGCGCGCTCGCCAGCGGGTGACCGCGGCCGACCATTCGCCCGGGATCTCCGCCAGCGTCAGGAGTCGAGCCCGCACGTCCTCCGACCGCTTGGTGTCGTGCGTCGACAACGTGGTCATCGTGGCCGGCCAGTCGCGGGCGAGGTCGGCGGCCCAGGCGTGAAAGTCGGCGGGCGCGATGCCGAAGCGGCCCGGGTCGCCACCCACCTCGTTGAGCGCCGTCAGCCGGACGTAGCGGTAGAAGGCCGTGTCCTCGATCCCCTTCGCCATCACCGGCCCGGTCGTCTGCGCGAACCGGACGGCGAAGTCCACGGCATCGTCATCGGATGGCCCGTCGAGCAGGGCGAGCCGGCCGATCCAGCCGATCTCCGCCGTGCGGTCGGGCCGGCGCTCGCGTGCCCGCTCGCACGCCGCCGCGACCTGGTGGCGCGGCTCCGCCGGCGCCGGGTCGTCGACGGGCACGTAGGCCCGGTAGACCTCGAAGGCGGTCAGCACCTCCACGAGCGCCTCGCGCAGCCAGCGCCGGGAGAAGTCCCACGTGTCCACCGACCCGGCGGCGAGGCGCACGAGCGTGTCGGTGAGCCGGTCGACCTCGGCGACCAGCAGGTGCTCGACGACGTGGCGCTTCGCCGCTGCCACCACCGTGGCGTAGTCAGCCGCGCCGGTCAGCGAGCTCGAGAGGTCGGTCAGCGGCCGCTCACCGGCGGGGTCGGTGAGCACGCCCATGACCTGGTTGAGCGCGTCGTAGCCGGTCGTGCCCGCACACCGCCAGTCGCCGGGCAGTTGCTCGCCGGGCTCGAGGATCTTCTCGGCCACGATCCACAGGTCGCCGGTGGCCTCCGCGAGACGGCGCAGGTAGCCGGCCGGATCGGCGAGACCGTCCGGGTGGTCGACGCGCCAGCCGTCGACACCGTCGAGCGACAGCAGCGTGGCGTGGGTCGCGGCGAACACGTCCGGCCGTTCGACGCGCACACCGATCAGCGCGGTCACGTCGAAGAACCTTCGGTAGTTGAGCTCCTCGCGACCGACCCGCCACCAGGCCAGCCGGTAGTGCTGTTCCGCCAGCAGTGTGACCAGGTCGTCTGTCTGCTCCGTCCCGGGTGCGAGCGGGAAGACGTTGTCGTAGTAGCGGAGCACGTCGCCGTCCCGGCGGATCTCCTGACGGCGCAGGCACTCGCCGATCGGCTCACCGAGCACCGGCAGCAGCAGCCGGCCGCCCTGCGCCGCCCAGTCGATGTCGAACCACTCGGCGTACGCCGAACCGCGACCGTGCTTCAGCACGTCCCAGAGCTGCCGGTTCAGCGAGAGCGGCTCCGGGACGGCCATGTGGTTGGGCACGATGTCGAGGACGGTCCCGAGGTCCGCTGACGCCGTCGCGGCCACCAGGGTCCGCCACCCGTCGGTCCCACCCAGCTCGTCGTCGATGCGGCCGTGGTCGACCACGTCGTAGCCGTGGACCGATCCGGGCGTGGAGGCGAGCACGGGTGAGCAGTAGACGTGGCTCACCCCGAGCGCGGCGAGGTAGTCGCAGACCCCGGCGGCGTCGGGCAGCCGGAACCCTGGATGCAGCTGGAGTCGATAGGTCGAGGCGGGCACGGGCCGACCGGCCGCCGGCAGGTGCGCCGCCACGGGTCAGTCGACTCGCTGCAGCAGCACCACGGTGCGGGCGGCGACGCCGAGCACGGCGCCCGCCTTCACCGTGCGGTCCTCGTCGGACCCTTCCTCGACCACCGGCACGGCGGTGTCCAGCAGCACCTGCCAGCGCAGCCCGTAGCTCGGATCCGGAAGCGTGAACTCGAGCTGCTCATGGTGGGCGTTGAAGCAGAACAGGAACGAGTCGTCGGCGATCCGCTCACCGCGGGCGTCAAGCTCCGGCAACCCGTGGCCGTTGAGAAAGACCATCAGCGACTTGGCGAAGCCGGCGTCCCAGTCGTCGTCGCTCATCGGCTCTCCGGCGGGGGTGAGCCAGGCGATGTCGTCGACGTTGGAACCGCGCACCGGCCGGCCCTGGAAGAACCGGCGGCGGCGGAAGACCGGGTGCGCGTGTCGCAGCTGGATGACCCGGCAGGTGAAGTCGAACTGCAGCCCGTGCTCGCGGATGTTCGACCAGTCGACCCACGCGATCTCGTTGTCCTGGCAGTAGGCGTTGTTGTTGCCGCCCTGGCTGCGGCCCATCTCGTCGCCGTGCAGCAGCATCGGCACGCCCTGCGAGAGGAACAGCGTGGCGATGAAGTTGCGCTTCTGCCGCTCGCGCAGCGCGAGGACCTCCGGGTCGTCGGTCGGGCCTTCGACGCCGCAGTTCCACGACCGGTTGTGGCTCTCCCCGTCGTTGTTGTCCTCGGCGTTCGCCTCGTTGTGCTTCTCGTTGTAGGACACCAGGTCGTGCAGGGTGAAGCCGTCGTGCGCGGTCACGAAGTTGATCGACGCGATCGGCCGGCGGGCGCTCGACTCGTAGAGGTCGCTCGAGCCGGTGAACCGTGAGGCGAACTCCGCCAGCGTCGCGCTCTCCCCGCGCCAGAAGTCGCGGACGGTGTCGCGGTACTTGCCGTTCCACTCGGTCCACTGGGGCGGGAAGTTGCCGACCTGGTAGCCGCCCTCGCCGACGTCCCACGGCTCGGCGATCAGCTTCACCTGGGACACGATCGGGTCCTGCTGCACCAGGTCGAAGAACACCGCGAGCCGGTCGACGTCGTAGAACTCCCGCGCCAGCGTCGAGGCGAGGTCGAAGCGGAACCCGTCGACGTGCATCTCCGTCACCCAGTAGCGCAGCGAGTCCATGATCAGCTGCAGTGCGTGCGGGTGCCTGACGTTGAGGCTGTTGCCGGTGCCGGTGTAGTCCATGTAGTACTGCGGGTCGTCCTCGACCAGCCGGTAGTAGGCCTGGTTGTCGATGCCGCGCATGGACAGCGTCGGACCCAGGTGGTTGCCCTCGGCCGTGTGGTTGTAGACGACGTCGAGGATCACCTCGATGCCCGCCTCGTGCAGCGAGCGCACCATCGCCTTGAACTCCTGCACCTGCTGGCCGAGGTCACCGCCCGAGGAGTAGACGTTGTACGGCGCGAAGAAGCCGAGCGTGTTGTAGCCCCAGTAGTTGCGCAGGCCTTTCTCGATCAGGTAATGGTCCTGCACGTAGTGGTGCACCGGCATGAGCTCGACCGCCGTCACGCCGAGCTTCTGGAAGTGGTCGAGCATCACGGGATGACCCAGCGCCGCGTAGCTGCCCCGGATCTCGTCGGGGATCTTCGGGTGCCGGATCGTCAGCCCGCGGACGTGCGCCTCGTAGATGACCGTCTCGTTGTAGGGCCGGCGGGGCGCCCGGTCGTTCTGCCAGTCGAAGAAGGGGCTGATGACGACCGACTTGACCATGTGCGGCGCGGAGTCGTCGTCGTTGCGCGCGTTGGGGTCGTCGAGGTGGTAGCCGAACAGGGAGGGATCCCAGTCGATGCTGCCCTCGATGGCCTTCGCGTAGGGGTCGAGCAGCAGCTTCGCCGGGTTGCAGCGCTGCCCCTGACCGGGGTCGTAGGGGCCGTGCACGCGGAAGCCGTACCGCTGCCCGGGTCCGATCCCCGGCAGGTAGCCGTGCCAGACGAACGCGTCGCGCTCGGGCAGCCGGTGGCGGGTCTCGTGGCCTGCCTCGTCGAAGAGGCAGAGGTCCACCCCGTCGGCGACCTCGCTGAACAACGCGAAGTTGGTGCCGGTGCCGTCGTAGGTCGCCCCCAACGGGTACGGCGTCCCGGGCCACACCCTGGGCTGGCCGGTCATGTCGCCGGTGGTCCTTCCTTCGGCCACACCGGCACGACCGGCCGGGCCTCCTTGTCCGGAAGGTCCGACAGTAGTCGAGTCGCTCGGCGACCCGCGCCGCCGGCTCAGCGTGACCCCCGCAACCGTCAGCCGGTCGAGGCGTCGCGGTAGCGCAGCCGCGCGCCGACTCGCTTGGCCGGCGCCTGCTCGGCCTCGGCGGTCAGCCGCACCTCCGCGCCGGTGCCGAAGGCCGCCCGGACCGTGACGAACGACCCGTCGACGGCGTACCGCTTGCTCAGGCTCGCGACGTCCATTCCTCCCCACTGCCCCGTCCGCGCGGTCGCTATGCGGCGCGCGCGCCGCGCCGCCCCGCCGTCGGGTGCCGGGACACCGCGTCACGACTCGCCTACCGTGTGGGCTCATGGCCTCGGTCACCGGGCAGCCAAGCGCGGTGACCGATCCGCGCCCTCCCCGACGGCGCGGGGTCTGGTTGCTGATCAAACGCACCGCCGCCAAGTCGTGGGCGGACCGGATCCTCGGGCTGTCCGCGGAGGCCGGGTTCTGGCAGCTGCTGTCGTTGCCACCCCTGCTGCTCGTGGTCCTCGGGGTGATCGGGTTCTTCGGTCACGACCTGCCGGCCGGCACGATCAACGACATCGAGAAGTTCGTTCTCGGCGGGGCCGAGCACGTGATCGCGCCGAAGGCCGTCAACACGCTGATCCGGCCGTCGCTGCACCAGGTGCTCACCAACGGACGGGCCGACGTGGTCTCGGCCGGCTTCGTCTTCGCGTTGTGGTCGGGCTCGACCGCGGTCAGCACCTACGTCAACACGATCACGATCGCCTACAACCTGCGCGACGTGCGGTCGGCGGTCCGCAGCCGGCTGCTCGCCCTGGTCATCTTCCTCGCCGGAGTGGCGATCGGCATCGTGATGCTGCCGTTGCTCGTGATCGGCCCGGACGCAATCGTGCAGTGGGTGCCGGACAGCTACGAGCACCTCGTCAACACCCTGATCTGGATCTTCTACTGGCCGATCGTCGGTATCGGCTGCGTCCTGCTGCTCGCGACGCTGTACCACGTCGCGGTGCCGGTGCGAACCCCGTGGCGCCGTGACCTGCCCGGGGCGGTGCTGGCGATGGCGCTGTGGGTGCTCGGTAGCTTCGGGCTACGCGTCTACCTGATCTTCGTCTTCGGCCACCAGTCGGTCTACGGCTCGCTCGCCTCGCCGATCGCGGTCCTGCTGTTCTTCTACATCACCGCGCTCGCCGTGCTGCTCGGCGCGGAGCTCAACGCGCAGATCGACCAGATGTGGCCGATCAGCAGCACCAGCCGGGCCCGCAGGGGCACACGGGACTGACGGCCCGGCTCAGGTGGTCGCCGGCGGGCGCCGGCCGGCACTCTTCGCGGAGTACATCTGCGCGTCGGCGGAGTCGAGCAGCCGGTTGCCGCCGTCGGCGACGTCGTGCTCCGTGGCCATCGCGACGCCGACCGACACCGTCACGTTGATGCTCGTCCCGGCCACCTGGATCGGCATGCGCACCGCGGTCGCGAGGCGCATCGCGATCTGCTGCGCGGCGCGAGCGTCGTCGACGTCGGGGCACACGATCGCGAACTCGTCGCCGGACAGCCGCGCGGCCGTGTCGGCCGGTCGCAGGGAGGTGGCGATCCGGTCGGCGACGGTGACGAGCACCGCATCGCCGGCCGCGTGGCCGAAGCGGTCGTTGACGCGCTTCAGGCCGTCGACGTCGGCGTAGATGACCGCGAGCTGGCTGCGGTTGCGATGCATCCGGCGCAGCTCGAGGGCGAGGCGGTCGCTGAACAGCAGGCGGTTGGGCAGGCCCGTGAGCGGGTCGTGCAACGCGAGCCGCTCCACCCGCTCGTGCCGCTGCACCGCCTCGGTCACGTCCCACGCGTGGACGACGATGCCCTCGATGCCGGGCTCGGCCGTGCGGTCTTCGACACGGACCTCGACGTGCCGGGGGCCGCCGTCGGGCGCACCGGCCAGGCGCACCACCCGGTGGGCCGGCACGCCGGGGCAACCGGTCACCGATGCGAGCACCATCCGGGCGAGCACCGCCCGGTCGTCGTGATCGAACAGATCGACGAGGCGACGCCCGGTCGCCTGCTCGGGGGTGCTGCCGAGCTGGCGGACCGAAGGGGACGCCCAACGGATCACGCCGTCGTCGCCGACGACGAGCAGCGCCTCTGCCACGCTGCCGAGCAACGTCGCGGCGTCGAGCCTTGACGCGGACGTCAGGGCGCCGGCGGCGATGCTGCTCATCGTCATCTCCTTCTCAGCGTAAAGGTCTTTACCCCATAACCCCCGTCGCGAAGGCACGACTCGCGGAGGCCTACGCTGCGGAGCCGTGGTCGCAGCCGAGTTCACCTTCCGGGGTGGGGACAACAGCAGCGTCCCGGCCGCCCGGCACTTCGTGCAGGAAGTGCTCGCGGGCTGGCGGCGCGCGGAGCAGGGCTGGACCGCCGCCATGGTCGTGACCGAGCTGGCGGCCAACGCGGCGCTGCATGCCGGTGACCAGCCGTTCACCGTGAGCGTCTCGCTCGAAGGCAGCGGCGTACTCCACATCGCCGTCGCCGACCGATCCACCCGGCGACCGCGGACCCGCGACTACAGCGCCGAGGCCACCACCGGTCGCGGGCTGAAGCTCGTCGAGGACCTGTCCAGCCGGTGGGGGGTGAGCCCCCACGAGGGCGGCAAGGTCGTGTGGGCGGACATCGCGCCGTCCGGCGGCCACGGGGTCCGCGACGAGAGCAGCCGCGACGAGGTCGATTTCGACGCACTGCTCGACAGGTTCGACGACTTCGCGGGTGCCTCGGATGCGCGGCGCATCTCGTACGAGGTCCTCGGCTGGGCGGCATGACGGCGCCCGACGCCGACCTGCGTGACGTGCACCTGCTTCAGCTGCCGGTGCCGCTGTGGGTGGCCACCCAGGAGACGGCCGACGCGCTGCTGCGCGAGTTCGCCCTCATCTCCGCCGAATTGCACGACGAGTCCCTCGAGTCCCATGTGACCGTGCCTAAGCGGCTGATACAGCTCATCGAGGCGCTGACCCGCGATTTCGACGGCGTCAGCTCGGAGCAGGAGGACAAGCTCTACGCGGCCGCGGCGGCAAGGGCCCGGGTCATCGACGACCTGCACTTCCGCGTGCCGGTCGAGGCGGCGGCGGCGTCGCGGCAGCTCGGCGAGATGTTCGACGAGGCGGACGAGTACTGCCGTGCTGGGCAGCACCTGCTGACGCTGGCGGCCACCGACGAACAGGTGAAGTTCCGCTGGTGGTACCTGGACCAGTTCATCGACCAGCTCGCCGGCAAACCGCCGGTCGCCTGGCCCGACTACGAGCGCTGAGCCTCTGCTCAGCGGTGGGTGGGCGATAGAGGACTTGAACCTCTGACCTCTTCCGTGTCAAGGAAGCGCGCTACCAGACTGCGCCAATCGCCCTTGCTGCTTCATCGTGCCGGATCTTCGGGCCGATGTCGCGAGGCGGGAGCGGGAATCGAACCCGCGTACAGGGCTTTGCAGGCCCTTGCCTAAGCCACTCGGCCATCCCGCCAACGGGCCCGGAGGCCCCGGAGCTTTCGGGACCGAGGGCCCCTGCGCCTCGCGGCGCCTCCGAGCGGACGACGGGATTCGAACCCGCGACCCTCACCTTGGCAAGGTGATGCTCTACCAACTGAGCCACGTCCGCGTGGCCCGGGAAATCCCCCGGCCTGCGTGCACGACTCTACAGGATCGGGGCGGGGGATCAGCGGGGTCGCCCGTCAGATCTCGGGCTCGCTCCAGAGCAGCAGTGCCAGCTCGGCGTCGACGTCGACGAAGTCGCTCTCGCTGCCGGTCGGGACTGCGGCGTAGGTCTTGGTCAGGAACTCGACGAGGTCGGCCAGCGGGATCTCGAAGAGGGCGCGGCCGGACGGGCTGGACAGCGAGAGGCAGACGACGGGACGGCCGCTGGTGTGCGACGGCCACACCTGGACGTCGCCCTCACCGACCGGGCGGGTGACGCCGTCGGTCAGCAGCTGGCGGGCGAAGGTCCACTCGACGACGTCGGTGTTGCCGGTGTGAAAGGCGACGTGCACCGCATAGGGATCGGAGCCGTCGTAGCGCATGTCGGCCATGACCGGAAGCGACGCGCTGCCCGGCACCACAAGTCGGAGCTCGAGCTCGGCACTCACCATGTCGGGTCGGGCGTTCATCGCGTGGAACCTCTCGTCTGGCATTCGATCCGCTGTTGCCTGCAGTAACGAGCCTTCCCGCGCCGAGGACACGGCTAACGCACGGGGGTGCCGGAAGCGCCCGATTCGTCGGGCAATTTCGGGCACGAACCGCGCACACCGGGACGTCTGTGCACGTAGCCCGCCCCGCTGTCGTGGCAGGTTACAGTGGTCGCCGTCCCGGGCGATTAGCTCAGCGGGAGAGCACTCGCTTCACACGCGAGGGGTCACTGGTTCGATCCCAGTATCGCCCACTTCGTCCCGCCTTTCCGCCGTACGCCGTAGCGCCGTGCCGCAAACGCGCAGGTCGTTACGCCGCGAGGTGGGCTGACGGCGAATCTCCGCACCGCTATCGTCGCCCGCCGTGGAGGCAGTTCTCGCCGGCGGCGGCGTCGAGGAAGAGCTCGAGGTCCGCGGGGTCGGTCCGGTGGGTGCCCGTTACGAGCGGTGCCCGGCCGGCTGGCAGGCGACGTTCACGATCCGCGCGCCGGAGCCGGCCGACCTCGCGCTGGTCCATCGGCTGGTCGCGCCCACTCTCGCCGAGGCTCGGCGGGCCGTCCCGGCGGCCGCGCAGTTCCTGCTCGGAAAGCCTCTCGACGAGCCGTTCCTGCCTCTGTGAGCGCGCTCTAACTCGGTTTTGCCGCTGGGTAGCATCGGCTCGCCCCTGTCCGACGGCGAGTGGGAGTACTCCGTGGCCGACCTCCGCATCACCCTCGACGGCGCTCCTCGCGTCGTGTCGACGGGGGAGACGGTCGGCACGATCCTCGCCGACGCGGGCATCGAGGCGGTCGGGGTGCGCGCCAACGAGATCGCCCTGCACGACCTGTCGTGGCTGCCGGAGGACGGCGACGCGCTGGAGTCGATCCCGCTCGCCTCGCCGGAGGGGCGGGCGATCCTGCGCCACTCGACCGCTCACGTGATGGCCCAGGCGGTGACCGACCTCTTCCCCGACGCGAAGTTCGCGATCGGGCCGCCGGTCGACAACGGCTTCTACTACGACTTCGACGTCGCCGAGCCGTTCACGCCCGACGACGTCGAGCGCATCGAGGCACGGATGCGCGAGATCATCAGCGCCGACCAGCGCTTCACCCGGCGGCGGCTGGAGCCCGACGAGGCGCGCGCGCTGTTCCACGACCAGCCCTACAAGCTCGACATCATCGACCGTGCAACCTCGGGCCAGGTCTCGGGCGAGGAGATGGTCGACGCGGCCGGCCCCGAGATCACCGTCTACGACAACAAGACCAACGGCGATGTCGCCTGGACCGACCTCTGCCGCGGGCCGCACGTCCCGTCGACGGGCGCGATCCCGGCGTTCAAGCTGATGCGCACCGCCGCGGCGTACTGGCGCGGCGACGAGCACAACCAGCAGTTGCAGCGGATCTACGGCACCGCGTGGGAGTCGCAGCAGGCTCTGGACGACTACCTCGTCCGGCTGGAGGAGGCGGAGAAACGCGACCACCGCCGCCTCGGCGCCGACCTCGATCTGTTCAGCTTCCCGGAGGAGATCGGCTCCGGGCTGGCCGTCTTCCACCCCAAGGGCGCGGCCGTACGCCGGGTGATGGAGGACTACTCGCGGCGCCGGCACGAGCAGGCCGACTACTCGTTCGTCTACTCGCCGCACATCACGAAGGAGAACCTCTTCCAGACCTCCGGCCACCTGCAGTGGTACGCGGACGGCATGTACCCGCCCATGCAGATGGAGGGGCACGACTACTACCTCAAGCCGATGAACTGCCCGTTCCACTGTCTGATCTTCCAGGCGCGGGGCCGGTCCTACCGCGATCTCCCGTTGCGTTTCTTCGAGTTCGGCACGGTCTACCGCTACGAGAAGTCCGGCGTGGTCCACGGGCTGACCCGCGCACGCGGCTTCGCGCAGGACGACGCCCACATCTTCTGCACCCGCGAGCAGATGGGCGAGGAGCTCAAGAGCCTGCTCGGGTTCGTGCTGTCCCTGCTGAGCGACTACGGACTGTCGGACTTCTACCTCGAGCTGTCGACCCGCGACGACAGCGAGAAGTTCGTGGGGGAGCAGGCCGACTGGGACGAGGCGACCGAGGCGCTGCGCGAGGCGGCGGTCGACTCGGGCCTGGAGCTCGTGCCCGACCCCGGTGGCGCGGCGTTCTACGGGCCGAAGATCTCCGTCCAGGCGCGCGACGCGATCGGACGCAGCTGGCAGATCTCGACCATCCAGCTCGACTTCCAGACCCCGGCGCGCTTCGGTCTCGAGTACCAGACAGCCGACAACACCAGGGCGCAGCCGGTGATGATCCACCGTGCGCTGTTCGGGTCGGTCGAGCGCTTCTTCGCGGTGCTGCTCGAGCACTACGCCGGCGCCTTCCCCGCCTGGCTCGCGCCGGTGCAGGTCACCTGCATCCCGATCGCCGAGCGGCACGTGCCCTACCTGGAGGAGATCGCCGCCCGGCTGCGCGGTGCGGGCCTGCGGGTCGAGGTCGACACGTCCGACGAGCGCATGCAGAAGAAGATCGCGAAGGCGCAGACGGAGAAGGTGCCGTTCATGCTGATCGCGGGAGACCGCGACGTGGAAGCGGGCGCCGTGTCGTTCCGCTACCGCACGGGAGTCGAGCGGCGCGGCGTGCCGGTCGCCGACGCGGTGCAGGAGATCGAGCGGGTGGTGGCCAACCGCGTCGACCCGCCCGACGCGCTCAACCCCGACACTGCCATCTCCGCCTGAGATGACCGCGCCCGAGCCCGACCCGGCGACCACGGAGCAGCAGCACGGCTGTGGGCCGGCCGACACCTTCCAGCGCCTGTGGATGCCGCACCGCATGGCTTACATCAAGGGCGAGGGCAAGGCGGGATGCCCCTTCTGCGAGATCCCGACGATGAGCGACGAGGACGGCCTGATCGTGGCGCGGGGGTCGTGCGTCTACGCCGTGCTCAACCTGTACCCCTACAACGGCGGTCACCTGATGATGGTGCCGTTCCGGCACGTCGCCGACTACACCGACCTCGAGGACGGCGAGACCGCCGAGCTCGCCGAATTCACCAAGAAGGCGATGCAGGCGCTGCGCGCGTCGAGCAACGCGCAGGGCTTCAACATCGGTATGAACCAGGGCGGGGTGGCCGGCGCCGGCATCGCCGCGCACCTGCACCAGCACGTCGTGCCGCGGTGGGGCGGCGACACCAACTTCATGCCGGTCGTCGGCCACACCAAGGTGCTGCCGCAGCTGCTGAGCGAGACCCGGGAGCTCGTGGCGGCCCACTGGCCGCCGGACTGAGCATCGCGCCCACTTGTCCGGCCGTCGGGGGGTGAAAAGGGGCCTTCCGGGCCCCTTACCGGCGGACAAGTCGGGCTAGAACCACGCGGGCAGGTCGCGCCCCGGACTAGGGCGCCGGTTCTTCCTGCTGCTCGGCGGCGATCTTGCCCGCCAGGTGCGACGGCATCGGCTCGTGCCGCAGGTAGTGGCGGGTGAACGTGCCCGTGCCGTGCGACAGCGACCGCAGGTCGATCGCGTAGCGGGTGATCTCGATCTCGGGCACCTCGGCCCGGACCAGCGTGCGGCCGTTGTCACCGACGGGTTCGGTGCCGGTCACCCGGCCACGGCGTGACGACAGGTCGCTCATCACGGCGCCGACGTAGTCGTCGGGCACCAGCGTCGCCAGCTCGACGACGGGCTCGAGCAGCGTCACGGTGCCGTTCTGGGCGGCGTCGCGCAGCGCCAGACCGCCGGCCATCTGGAAGGCCATGTCGGAGGAGTCGACGGAGTGCGCCTTGCCGTCGACGAGCGTGACGCGGATGTCGACCAGCGGGTAGCCGGCGCTGACCCCGCGCTCCATCTGTGCGCGCACGCCCTTCTCGACCGAGGGGATGAACTGGTTGGGCACCGAGCCGCCGTAGATCTTGTCGACGAACTCGAAGCCCTCGCCCGACCCGAGCGGCTCGACCTGGATGTCGCAGACGCCGTACTGCCCGTGGCCGCCGGACTGCTTCACGTGCCGGCCGTGCCCCTTCGCCGCCCCGGAGAAGGTCTCGCGCAGCGGCACGCGCAGCGGCACCTCGGTGACCTCGACGCCGTACTTCGTCTTCAGCCGCTCGAGCAGCACGTCGGCGTGGGCCTCGCCCATGCACCACAGCACGAGCTGGTGGGTCTCGGCGTTGCGGTCGAGCCGCACCGTCGGCTCCTCGGCGACCATGCGGGCAAGACCGGTCGACAGCTTGTCCTCGTCGGACTTGCTCTTCGCCTCGATCGCGACCGGCAGCAGCGGCTCGGGCATCTCCCAGGCCGACATCAGCAGTGGCTCCTCCTTCGACGACAACGTGTCGCCGGTCTCGGCGCGCGACAGCTTCGCGATCGCGCAGATGTCTCCGGCGATGACCCGGTCGACCGGCCGCAGCTGCTTGCCCAGCGGCGAGGCGAGGGCGCCGACCTTCTCGTCGACGTCGTGGTCTTCGTGCCCGCGCTCGGCCAGGCCGTGCCCGGACACGTGCACGACGGTGTCGGGGCGCAGCGTGCCGGAGAACACCCGCACCAGCGAGATCCGACCGACGTAGGGGTCGGTCGTCGTCTTGATCACTTCCGCGCACAGCGGGCCGGACGGGTCGCAGGTCAGTGGCGAGATCGCCGAGCCGTCGGGCCTGGTCACCGTCGGCAGCGGGTGCTCGAGCGGTGACGGGAACGCGCTGGTGAGCACCTCGAGCAGCTCGGTCATGCCGACGCCGGTGCCCGCGCACACCGGCAGCACCGGGTAGAACGAGCCGCGCGCCACCGCGGTCTCCAGGTCGCCGACGAGAACCTTGACGTCGATCTCCTCGCCGCCGAGGTAGCGGTCCATCAGGGTCTCGTCCTCGGACTCCGCGATGATCCCTTCGATCAGCGCGCTGCGGGCGGTGGCCACGTCGTCGTCGTCGCGGGTCGGGTTGAGCAGCGACGACAGGCCCGTGACCTCGGCCCCCGACCGCTCGGGCAGGTAGAGGGGGAGTACGCCGGCGCCGAACGCCTCCTGGCACGCGGCGAGCGCCCCGTCGACGTCGGCGCGCGGCGAGTCGAGCCGGGTGACGACGACGGCGCGTGGCATGCCGACGTTGGCGCACTCGTCCCAGATCATGCGGGTGGTGCCGTCGATGCCGTCGGCGGCCGACACGATGAACAGCGCGGCATCGGCGGCGCGCAGCCCCGCGCGCAGGTCTCCCACGAAGTCGGCGTAGCCGGGCGAGTCGAGCAGGTTGACCTTGACCCCGGCGTGCTCGAACGGCGCGACGACGAGCGAGACGGACCGCTGCTGGCGGACCTCCGCCTCGTCGTGGTCGCTCACGGTGCTGCCGTCCTCGACCCGACCGGCCCGGGGGATCGTCCCGGTCGCGACGAGGAGGGCCTCGACGAGCGTCGTCTTCCCCGATCCGGAATGGCCGACCAGCACCACGTTGCGGATGTTCGCGGGCTGCTCGACCGAAGGTGCCCTGCCGGGCGCAGCGCCGGCGCCGGATTTGTCGGCCATGACCACCACCCTTTCGATGCGGACTGCTCGGGGGCGGACCTCATGGGAGGACCGGCGGCACGAGGCGTGCCGTGTGCTGATGCAACTCCCGAAACCCGTGGTGTGACAAGGGCCGCGAGGCCGGATCCGATCACCGCTGCTGGCTATCCTCGGCGCTCATGCTCGGCATACACGCCCGCCCGGTGATCAACCGACTCTTCCGGCCACTGGGCACGCGCCTCGTCGCGTGGGGCGTGACGCCCAACATGATCACCGTCGTCGGCACGGTCGGCGTGGTCGGCGGTGCGCTCGGCTTCTACCCGCGCGGCTCGTTCCTGTGGGGCACGGTCGTCATCACCTGCTTCGTGTTCAGTGACTCCCTCGACGGGGTGGTCGCGCGCATCTCCGGCTCTACCGGCGTCTACGGCGCGTTCCTCGACTCGACGCTCGACCGGTTCGGCGACGCCGCGATCTTCGGTGGCATCGCGCTCTACTGGGCCGGCCCCGGCGACGACCAGCTCGTGGCGGGCGTCGCGCTGTTCACGCTGGCGCTCTCGCTCATCACGTCGTACGTCAAGGCGCGCGCCGAGGGGCTCGGCATGACCTGCAACGTCGGGCTCGTCGAGCGCCCGGAGCGGCTCGTCGCGATCCTGGTGGCCACCGGGTTCTCCGGGATCTTCGACGTCAACGAGCTGCAGGTCGCGGTGCTCTGGGTGCTGGCGGTGACGGCCGCGATCACCGTCGGGCAGCGGCTCGCAGAGGTACGCCGCCAGGCGCTGGCTCTCTCCCGACCCGCATGACCCGCGAGGGGCGATGAGCGCGTGAGGCTGCCGGACTGGGGCTACGCGGCCGGCTGGCGGGCGATCCGCACGGTGCCGTCGCCGTTCGCGCGGGCGGTCTTCGACGTCGGCGCCCGGGTCGGCTTCCACCGGCAGGGCACCGCCGCGCGACGACTGCGCGGCAACCTCGCCCGGGTGGTCGACGAGTCGGTCCTCGACGCGACGGTGGCTGCCGGGATGCGGTCCTACGCGCGCTACTGGTGCGAGGTCTTCCGGCTGCCCGAGCTGGACCGTGACACGGTCGTCGGCCGGATGAACGTCGCTCACGAGCACCGGCTGCGCGAGGCCTGGGCCGAGGGCCGCGGGATGATCCTCGCCCTGCCGCACACCGGCAACTGGGACCACGCGGGTGCGTGGCTGGTGATGACCGGGGTGCCGTTCACGACGGTCGCGGAACGGCTGCGCCCGGAGGCTCTCTACGGTCGGTTCGTGCGGTTCCGGGAGTCGCTGGGCATGGAGGTGATCCCGCTCACCGGCGGGGAGCGGCCGCCCTACGCCGTGCTCGCCGAGCGGCTGCGCGCCGGCGGCTGCCTGTGCCTGCTCGCCGACCGCGACCTGACGTCGACCGGGGTCGGGGTCGACTTCTTCGGCGGCCGCGCCAAGATGCCGGCCGGGCCCGCAGCCCTCGCCATCGACACCGGGGCGGCGCTGCTGCCGGTCACCCTGCACTACCCCGACGACCGGTCGTGGGCGGGCCACATCCACCCGCGCGTGGTGCCGCCAGCCGGGAGGTCGCGCCAGGAGCAGATCGGGGCGATGACGCAGCAGATGGCCGACGCGTTCGCCGAGGGCATCGCCGCGCACCCTGAGGACTGGCACATGTTCCAGAAGGTCTGGGTGTAGGGCCGTGCGCGTCGGGATGGTGAGCCCCTACCCCTGGGACGTCCCCGGCGGCGTCGTCGCGCACATCCGCGACCTGGCCGAGACGCTGCAGGACCTGGGTCACGAGGTCTCGGTGATGACGCCGGTCGACGACGACGAGGCGCCGCTGCCGGCGTACGTCGTGCGGGCCGGGCGAAGCATCCCGGTGCCCTACAACGGCTCGGTTGCCCGGTTGACGTTCGGACCCGTGTCGGCGACGCGGATGCTGCGGTGGCTGCGGGCGGGGCAGTTCGACGTGCTGCACGTGCACCAGCCCGAGACGCTGAGCCTGTCGCTGCTCGCCGTGATGTGCGCCGACGGGCCGATCGTGTCGACGTCGCACGCGCACAACACGCGGTCGCGGATCCTGTCGCTGTTCCAGACGCCGCTGCAGACGCAGCTGGAGAAGGTGCAGGCACGCATCGCCGTGTCGCCTGCCGCTCGGCGCACGATCGTCGAGCACCTGGGCCACGACGCGGTGCTCGTGCCCAACGGCGTACACGTCCACCGGTTCGCCCTGGCGCAACCGTTGCCGGGATGGCCCGGCGAGGGTGGTGCGGCCGGGTTCATCGGCCGCATCGACGAGCCGCGCAAGGGGCTGGCCACGCTGCTCGACGCCTTCGCGCAGCTCGCCGTTGCGCGTCCGGACCTGCGCCTGCTCGTCGCCGGCCCGGGTGACCCGCCGGCGCTGCCCCGGTCGCTGCGCGACCGCGTGGTCTTCCTCGGCCTGGTGAGCGACGAGGACAAGGCGCGCTTCTACCGGTCTGTCGACGTGTTCGTCGCTCCCAACACCGGAGGGGAGAGCTTCGGCATCGTGCTGCTGGAGGCGCTCGCCGCCGGCACACCGATCGTGGCCAGCGACCTCGACGCCTTCCGCCAGGTGCTCGACGACGGGCGGGCCGGTGTGCTCTTCCCGGCGGGCGATCCCGACGCCCTCGTCACCGCGCTCGGCTCGCTGCTCGACGCGCCGGGGGAGCGGGAGCGGCTCGTCGACGCGGGCCGGCGGACGGTGCGCCGATACGACTGGTCGGTCGTGGCGCGTGAGGTCGTCCGGGTCTACGAGACGGTGATCGTGTCCGGGACGTCCGTGGGGGTCGACGAGGCTACAGTCGAGCTGTGGGCCTCGCAGTCGGCTTCGTCCTCGTAGTCGTACTCGCCGTCGCCTACCTGAGCTGGACCGCGAGCCGCCTCGACCGGCTGCACCAGCGGGTCGACACCGCCGGCGCCGCGTTGGAGGCACAGCTCGTGCAGCGGGCGAGCGCCTGCCGCACGCTCGCGTCGGTCCGTGCGCTGCCGGCACCGGTCGCCGACACCCTCGGACGCCGCGCCGGGGTGTCGCTGGCGACTGCCGGGCTGGGCTGCGAGCGGGAGGCCGCCGAGAACCTGCTCTCCCGCCAGCTGCATGCGTGCCTCCAGGCGGCTCCCACGGTGTTCGTGCCGGGCAGTGAACCGGTCGACGACCTGCTCGGCGCGGCGGCGGGGGTGGCGTTCGCGCGCCGCTTCTACAACGACGCGGTGCTCGGCGCACTCGACGTGCGGCAGCGCCGGCTGCCGCGGCTGTTCCGCCTCGCCGGGCACGCGGAGATGCCGGCCTGCTTCGAGATCGACGACACGTTGCCGTGGGAGTCCGTCTCGCGGTCCGCCCACGCCGACCGCGACGCCGCGCCCCTGGGGTAGCGCCCTGCCACGCTCGGGCTCGGCTAACGTCATCGCCGGCGGCCGGTCGCCGCTCAATCCGTCTATTGAGGAAGCGCTGCACCGTGCCTGCCCGCCGTCCGTCGCTCGTCGCTGCTCTGGTCCTGGCGTCACTGGCTCTGGCCGGCTGCAGTGGTTCGGCGCCGCACAAGGCCGCGCCGATGCGGACCCCGACGCACGGCCCGAGCCCGACAGCGAGCCCCACTCCGACCCTCGCCGCACCACCGCCCGGGGGCTGGCTCACCGGTCAGCCCGGCCCCACCGGGCCGGTTGTGGCGGTCAAGATCGACAACGCCCCCAGCGCCCGACCGCTGCAGCACGGCCTGCAGGCGGCGCAGGTCGTCTACGAGGAGCTCGTCGAAGGCGGCACGACGCGCTACATGGCGATGTACGTCGGTCCGTCGGACACCGACATCGGCCCGGTCCGCAGTGCCCGCGACACCGACGTCGAGCTGCTCGGCGAGTACGGCAAGGTGCTCTTCGGCTTCTCCGGCGCCAATCGCGGGGTGCTCGCGCACATCGACGCGGCCAATCTGGTGCCGGTGCCCGACGAGCGCTACGACGGGGCCTACACGATGCGTGGCCGCCGAGTCGAGGCCTACAACTTCTACACGACACCCAGGCGGCTGATCGCCGCCGCGCCGGCGAAGGCGACCGATCTGACCGACGTCGGGTTCCGCTTCGGCCCGGCACCGGCCGGTGGCACGCCGGTGACGGGGCGGCTGGTCGCGACGTTCTCGTCGTACACCAAGAACTACCTGTCCTGGGACGCCGCACGCGGTGGCTGGCACGTGCAGGTCGGCAGCTGGCTCGTGCAGGGCACCGACGGGACGTCGGTCGCGCCGGCGAACATCCTCGTGCAGTTCGTGCCGCTGCGGGCCGGCCGCTACGTCGACGTGCTCGGCAACAACTCGCCGGACTCGGCGACCATCGGGTCCGGTCGCGCGGTGCTGCTGCGCGACGGCAACCGCTACGACGGCACGTGGAGCCGTACCGGTCTCACCGCACCGACCAGCTGGACCGGCGCCGACGGCAAGCCGCTCACCCTCAAACCGGGACAGACCTGGATCCTGCTGGTGCCGCAGACGAACGACCTGGTGGCCGGCTGATTCACGGTCGTCGCGCCTGCGGGGCCCGCCGTACCATTTCCTCGTGAACACCGCGCAGAGCACACCCGCAGAAACCGCCGTCGGCACCGCCCGCGTCAAGCGCGGCATGGCCGAGATGCTCAAGGGCGGCGTCATCATGGACGTCGTCACCCCGGACCAGGCCAAGATCGCCGAGGACGCCGGCGCGGTGGCGGTCATGGCGCTCGAGCGGGTGCCCGCCGACATCCGCGCGCAGGGCGGCGTCGCCCGGATGAGCGACCCCGACATGATCGAAGGCATCATCGAGGCGGTCTCGATCCCGGTCATGGCCAAGGCCCGCATCGGCCACTTCGTCGAGGCGCAGGTGCTCGAGGCGCTCGGCGTCGACTACATCGACGAGTCCGAGGTGCTGACCCCGGCCGACGAGGCGCACCACATCGACAAGTGGAAGTTCACCGTGCCGTTCGTCTGCGGTGCGACCAACCTCGGCGAGGCGCTGCGCCGCATCTCCGAGGGCGCCGCGATGATCCGCTCCAAGGGCGAGGCCGGAACCGGCAACGTCGTCGAAGCCGTGCGGCACATGCGCTCGGTGCTCTCCGAGATCCGCCGGCTGCAGTCGGCCTCCGAGGAGGAGCTGTTCGCCGCGGCCAAGGAGCTGCGCGCGCCGGTCGAGCTGGTCCGCGAGGTGGCCGAGGCGGGCAAGCTGCCGGTCGTGCTGTTCACCGCGGGCGGCATCGCCACCCCTGCCGACGCGGCGATGATGATGCAGCTCGGCGCCGAGGGCGTGTTCGTCGGCTCCGGCATCTTCAAGTCCGGCGATCCGGCCAAGCGGGCGCGGGCGATCGTCGAGGCGACCACGATGCACGACGACCCGCAGATCATCGCCAAGGTGTCGCGCGGGCTCGGCGAGGCGATGGTCGGCATCAACGTCAGCGAGCTGCCCGCCGAGCAGCGCTACGCCTCCCGCGGTTGGTGACCACGTCGCCAAGTCGCTCGCTGCGCCCGCGGCTCCGCGGGCGCCCCGCATGACAACCCCGCGCATCGGCGTACTCGCCCTCCAGGGCGACGTGCGCGAGCATCTCGCGGCACTGACCCGCGCGGGCGCGTCCGCCACCCCGTTGCGGCGGCCCGAGGAGCTGGACCGCGTCGAAGGAGTCGTGCTGCCCGGCGGCGAGTCGACGACGATCGGCAAGCTGCTGGTGACCTTCGAGCTGCTGGAGCCGCTGCAGAAGGCGGTGGCGGCCGGGCTGCCGGTCTACGGCTCCTGCGCCGGCATGATCCTCCTCGCCGACGACGTGCTCGACGGCGTGCCCGGCCAGGACCGCATCGGCGGGATGGACATCGTCGTACGCCGCAACGCGTTCGGCCGGCAGGTCGACTCCTTCGAGGGGACGGTCGACCTCGACGGCGTCGGCAGCGTGCCGGCGGTGTTCATCCGCGCGCCGTGGGTCGAGCGTGCGGGCGGTGGCGTGCAGGTGGTCGGCCGGCTCGGGCACCACGTGCACAGCCGCTCGACGGGTGCGGACCCCGGTGATCTCGCCGGTACGATCGTCGCGGTGCGGCAGGACCACCTGCTCGCGACCTCATTCCACCCGGAGCTCACCGGTGACGCCCGGGTGCACCAGCTGTTCGTCTCGATGGTCAGGGAGCGCGGGGCATGAGCGGTCACTCCAAGTGGGCGACCACCAAGCACAAGAAGGCCGTCGTCGACGCGCGCCGCGGCAAGCTGTTCGCGAAACTGATCAAGAACGTCGAGGTGGCCGCGCGCACCGGCGGCGGCGACCCGGCGGGCAACCCGACACTGGCCGACGCCATCGCCAAGGCCAAGGGCAGCTCGGTGCCCAACGACAACATCGACCGGGCGGTCAAGCGGGGGTCCGGCGAACTGGCCGGCGGGGCCGACTGGGAGCCGATCACCTACGAGGGCTACGCGCCCGGCGGTGTTGCTCTGCTCATCGAGTGCCTGACCGACAACCGCAACCGGGCCGCCTCCGAGGTGCGCACCGCCGTGACGCGGGGTGGCGGCTCGATGGCCGATCCGGGGTCGGTGGCCTACCTGTTCAACCGCAAGGGCGTGGTGCTCGTGCCCGCCGAGGGGCTCGGCGAGGACGACGTACTCGTCGCCGTGCTCGACGCGGGTGCCGAGGAGGTCAACAACCTCGGTGAGGCCTACGAGGTGGTGTCCGAGGCCGGCGACCTGCAGGCGGTGCGGGTGGCGCTCGAGGCCGCGGGCATCGCGATCGAGTCCGCCGACGTGGCCTGGCTGCCCAGTGTCTCCGTGCCGGTCGACGACGACACCGGCCGCAAGATCCTGCGGCTCGTGGAGGCGCTCGACGACTGCGACGACGTGCAGAACGTCTGGGCCAACTTCGACATCTCCGACGAGGTCCTCGCCGAAGCCGGCTGACGAGGTCCCCGCCGAGGGGGGCGTGTCGTTGAGTGGTTGGCGGCGGCGTACGCCGTAGCCTTCCGAACAGGTGTTCGGGCGAGGCGGAGGTGCGGCGCGTGCGGGTGCTCGGTGTCGACCCCGGGCTGACACGGCTCGGCCTCGGCGTGGTCGACGGAAGCCCGGGCAGGCCGATGCGACTCGTGGCCGTCGACGTCGTGCGCACACCAGCGACCGACGACATCGGAGCTCGGTTGCTCGCCCTCGAGGGCGCGCTCGAGCAGTGGCTGGCCGCGCACCGGCCCGACGCGGTCGCCGTGGAGCGGGTGTTCAGCCAGCACAACGTGCGCACGGTCATGGGCACCGCCCAGGCCTCGGCCGCGGCGATCCTGGTCGCTGCCCGGGCAGGCGTGCCCGTCGCGCTGCACACGCCGAGCGAGGTCAAGGCCGCGATCACCGGCTCGGGTCGGGCCGACAAGGCCCAAGTCGCGGCCATGGTCGCTCGCGTGCTGGCGCTGCCCGACCGGCCCAAGCCCGCCGACGCCGCCGACGCGCTTGCTCTCGCGGTCTGCCACGTCTGGCGCGGCAGCGCGCAGCGGCGGCTGGCCGAGGCGCTCGCGGCGAGGTCGGCGTGATCGCCTCGGTGCGCGGGCGGGTGCTCGCGACCGGTGCCGACACCGCCGTCATCGAGGTCGGAGGCGTCGGCCTGTCGGTGCAGTGCGCACCGGCCGGGTTGGCCACCCTCCGAGTCGGCGACCTGGCGCGGCTGTCGACCTCACTGGTCGTCCGCGAGGACTCGTTGACGCTCTACGGCTTCGCCGACGACGACGCCCGCGACCTGTTCGAGCTGCTGCAGACCGCCAGTGGCGTCGGGCCCAAGCTCGCCCAGGCGATGCTCGCCGTGCTCGGTGCCGACGGCGTGCGTGCCGCGGTCGCGACCGACGACCTGACCACGCTCACCCGCGTCCCCGGCATCGGCCGCAAGGGAGCGCAGCGCATCGTGCTCGAGCTCAAGGACCGCATCGGCGCCGTCCCGAGCGGCCCGATCAGCCTGCCCGTCCCACGCGAGGCGGCCTGGCGCGAGCAGGTCGGCTCGGCCCTTGCCGGCCTCGGCTGGTCGGCCCGTGAGGTCGAGCAGGCCCTCGGCGCGGTCGCCCCCGACGCCGACGACGCGCTCGCGGCCGGCGAGGAGCCCGACGTCGCGGTGCTGCTCAAGTCGGCGCTTCGGCTGCTGAGCCGCGCATGACCGACCAGGCAGAGATCGTCTCGCCCTACGCAGACGGCGACGAGCGCATCGTCGAGGCCGCGCTGCGGCCGAAGCGCCTCGACGAGTTCATCGGACAGCACCGGGTGCGCGAGCAGCTCATGGTCATGCTCGACTCGGCCCGCGACCGGGGGCGGCCCCCCGACCACGTCCTGCTCTCCGGTCCGCCGGGTCTCGGCAAGACCACGATGGCGATGATCATCGCGGCCGAGCTGGGCGCGCCGCTGCGGGTCACCAGCGGTCCGGCGATCGAGCGGGCCGGTGACCTGGCCGCGCTGCTCTCCACCTTGTCCGAGGGAGAGGTGCTCTTCCTCGACGAGATCCACCGGATGGCCCGGCCGGCCGAGGAGATGCTCTACGTCGCGATGGAGGACTTCCGGGTCGACGTCGTCGTCGGCAAGGGGCCGGGCGCCACCGCCATCCCGCTCGACGTCTCGCCGTTCACCCTCGTGGGCGCGACGACGCGAGCCGGGCTGCTGCCCGGGCCCCTGCGCGACCGCTTCGGCTTCGTCGCCCATCTCGACTTCTACGAGCCGGCCGACCTGCAACGGGTCATCGAGCGTTCGGCGCGGCTCCTCGACGTGCCGATCGACCACGACGCGATCGCCGAGATCGCCGGGCGTTCGCGCGGCACACCGCGCATCGCCAACCGGTTGCTCCGCCGGGTCCGCGACTTCGCGCAGGTGCGGGCCGGCGGGCAGGTCACCCGCGATGTCGCCCGCGACGCGCTCGCGCTCTACGACGTCGACGAGCGGGGTCTCGACCGGCTCGACCGGGCCGTCCTCGACGCTCTGCTGCGCCGCTTCGACGGGGGACCGGTCGGCCTCTCGACCCTCGCCGTCGCGGTCGGCGAGGAGCCGGAGACCGTCGAGGAGGTCGCCGAGCCGTTCCTCGTCCGGGCCGGGCTGCTCGCCCGCACGCCCCGGGGGCGGGTGGCGACAGCGACCGCCTGGAGCCACCTCGGCCTGCGGCCGCCCGCGCCGCGGGGCCTGGAGCCCGCGCTGTTCCCCGTCGAGGAGGTCGCCGACGATCCGGTGCCCGACTGACCGGCGACACGGCGGGCCGCGCGGTTGACCGCATGGTGACCCCTCACCGCGCGGGCGCCCCCTAGACTCGGTGGTCGTGCCGCCTCGGCGTACGCCGGGGGCGGAGGTTCCCATGGCCCGTCGCGTTGCGGCCCGCGGCCACCCCGATGGAGGGCAACACCCGTGATCCACACTGGCGGTGCGGTGCTGACCGCGCTCGGCCCGCTTGCGGCGAACTCGAACAGCAGCGG
>DASSKL010000060.1 GCA_035690485.1 Mycobacteriales bacterium
CGTTCGTCGCTGGTCGCCCGGGTGATGTCGCGGCCGTCGAGAAGCACGGTGCCGGCATCGGGTATCTCCATGCCGGTCAGGCAGGCGAACAGCGTCGTCTTGCCCGCACCGTTGGGCCCGATCAGGGCCGTGACCCGACCCGGCTCGGCCACGATGCTCATGTCGTCGACGGCGGTCAGCCCACCGAACCGTTTCGTGATGCCGATGCCCTCGAGCCGGGCGCCGCCGGTCACCTGCGCACCCGGGCGAGTGCGGCGCGGCCGGCCGCCGACAGCCGCCGGGGCGGCGGCGGGGCGAGCGTGAGCGAGCTCTCCCACGACGTGATGAGCCCGGCCGGCGTGACCAGCCGCGCGGTGAGCTGCCGCACCCCTTCGACCACGCCGCCGGGCATCCGGCCGAGGAACAGGGCGAGCACGCCGATCAGGACCGTCGAGGAGTTGGGCACGAAGACGGTGTCGAGGGTCACCACGACCGCGGCGGCGATGACCGCGCCGGCGGCGCTGTCGGCGCCGAAGACGACGACCGCGGTGAACCAGAACAGGCCCTGCAGCGGATCGAACGTCGTCGGCTCGAACGACCGCTGGCTCAGCGCGAGCAGCGCGCCGCCGAGACCGGCCAGTGCGGACGACGCGGCGAAGATGAAGATCTTGAGTACGCCGATGTCGATGCCGACCGATCGCGCGCCGGCCTCGCTGTCACGGACGGCGACGAGCGCACGCCCCAGCCGGCCGGACCGCAGGTTGCGCACCACCAGCAAGGTGAGCACGAGGCAGCCGAGCTCGAACGCGTAGAAGGCCACCTCGCCGTTGAGCGACCAGCCGAGCACGCTGGGCCGGTTGACCTGCACTCCGCTGGTGAAGAACGGGTCGTTGAACACGAAGCGGCTCACCAGCGCGCCGACGGCGAACGTCGTCAGCGCGAGGAACAGCCCGCGCCGTCTGATGGCGGGGTAGCCGGTGGCGAACCCGACGATGCCGGCGACGATCATGCCGCCGAGCAGTGAGACCAGCCCCGGCAGGCTGTGCAACCCGAACAGGTCGCCCTGCGCGAACTTCGCGTAGAACAGCGCGCCCAGGCCCGCGAAGCCGACCTGGCCGAGCGAGATCTGCCCGCTGTAGCCGGTGACGGCGACGAGCGACACGAAGATGACCGCGAGGGCGGGCACGATCTCGGCCTGCCGCAGGTGCAGCGGTGACATGAAGAACGGCACGCAGAGCAGCACCGCGCCGATCGTGTACTGCGCCGCGCGCCGTCGTACGGGGGTGTCGTCCGCCGTGCGGGTGGCGAAGATGGACGCCGCTCCGGAGTCGCCGCCGCCGACCTCGTGCAGCGAGTTGAGCGCCATCAGCGCTATGAACAGCGCGACGACGAGCCCGTTGACGTGCACCTCGCGGACGAAGCCCTGCAGCCAGCCGACGTGCACCTGCACCAGCTCGCTCTGCGCGACGCCGATGCCGAGGCCGGCGAGGATCGCGGCGGGCAGGCTGTAGAGCCGCGCGATCACCGGCACTGCGAACGTCTCCAGCACGACGAAGGTCAGGTTGTAGGGGTTGAGCTGCAGCACCGGTGCGAGCAGCACACCGGTGAGGCCGGCGAACGCTGCGCCGACCGCCCAGCCGATCGACGACACCTGGTCGGCGTCGACGACAGCCAGCTCGGCGAACTCGCGCCGGTTGACCACCGCGCGGATCTCGGTGCCGAGGTGGGTGCCTTCCGTGAGGATCGCGATGCCGATCGTCGCGCCGACCGCGATCGCGAGCATGATCAACGTGTCGACGCCGATGATCGCCCCGCCCGGCAGGTCGATGCTGCGCGACGGGAACAGCTGCGGCGCGTCGCTCTTCGACGCGAGCCCCCACACGACCGCCGCCACGCCGATCAGCAGCACCAGCAGGCCGAGCGTCGCCACCAGCGACTCGGCGGGCGAGGCGTTGCGTCGCTGCAGCTGCCGGAAGACCAGCCGCTCGACGATGATGCCGAGCAGCGGTGCGAACACGCAGATCGCGAGGATGGCGGCCAGCGTCGTGGGGATGTGCCAGACCCGCACCATCTGCCACAGCAGGTAGGCCGTGATCATCGCGATGCCGCCGTGCGCCAGGTTGAAGACCCCGGTCGTCCGGTAGGTCAGCAGCAGCCCGATGCCGGACAGCGCGGCGATGCTGCCGAGCGTGATGCCGGCGAGCGCCAGGTTGATCGTGAGCACGCAGGGGGCCGGTCAGTCGACGGCGGGCGGCGTGCAGATCCGGCACGGTCGCAGCGCCCGCTGCCGGATGTCCGTGACGCCGACGCCGGTCGCCGCCGGCTTGCCGCTGATCAGCGCGCACCCGCTGCGGTGGTAGGACGTCCCGTTGGGCAGCGCAAGGAGAAGCTCGGTGGCCGTCCCTGCGGGTGGCGCGGCGGGCGTAGCCGGGTTGGCGAGATCCTCGACGAACAGTGCGTAGAGCTGCGCCATCTGCTGTTCGACCCGGTCCAGCCGCGACAGCTGGCGGCGTACGTCCTCGGTCGCGAGGAAGACGCCGGCGAGGACGATCAGCGCGATGCCGGTCAGCCCTCCGGAGACCAGGTAGGGCAGCTGCTTGGCGGTGAGCGCCTGCCCGGAGACGCCGTACCAGCCGAGGAAGAGCGCGAGGGCACCGAGGCCGGCGAGCACCCAGCCGACGACCGGGCGGACCGAGGCCCAGACCCACTTCCAGAACAGGGCGCGGTCGGGCAGCTGCAGCCGGTCCTCACGGGCGCGGGCGAGCGAGTCGTCCGCGAGCTGGTCGGACAACGGCTCGGTGAGAGAGGTCACGCATGCCTCCGGGTGGACATCAGGACGGTGGCCGCGCGCCATCCCAGGAACAAGGCTGCCGCACCACCGGCGAGCACGAGGTAGAGGGTGGACAGGTCGTCGGTCAGCAGCGCGACGCCGCGCTGGGGGCGGGCCGCCACCTGCGGGCGGGCGCCCGTCGTGCCGGCAGTGCCGGTCGCGCCGGCGACGCTCGGCAGCGTGCCGCCGGCGCCGGGCGGGGTGAACGACGGCGCACCGACCCCGAAGGAGCCCGGAGTCGGCAGGCCGCCGGAGAAGTCGGGGAACGACAGGTTGTCTCCGGGCTGTGCGATGACGGCGGCACCGACCGCGCCCAGGTTGAGGGTGACGGTGTACTGCCGGTTGGCGTCGGGCGGGCAGGGCACCTGGTTCGGCAGCGGGTCGGGCAGCGGGACGGTCGGGCTGGCCAGGCACTGGTAGGGGATGCCGTTGATCGGCCGGTCGAACTGCACCTGCAGGCCGTAGGCCGCGGTGCGTGCGGTGCCGAGTGCCAGTGTCTTGTCGATGCCGCCGAAGCGCACGTCCATGCCCTGCTGGGCGATGTTCTGCAGCAGCGACGGTGCGGCCTGACCCTCGATGTGCACGCCCTTCTCGTCGATCGTTGCCGCGTGTCCCGCCACGGTCACCCCGCCGATGGTGACCTGCGGCGCGCCGACCGGCTTCCCACCCTCGGGCACGAGCAGCTGGTCGACGGCGTGCAGCACGTCGATGTGCAGCCGTCCGGGCAGCGTGATGTCGTGCACGGTCGTCTCGACGTGCACGTGCACGCCCTTGCCGTCGACCGTCGTCGACGTCGCGCTGGTGACGGCGCCGATCGACAGTGCGGCCGGGGTCCCCGTGAGCAGTGAGCCCGACGTAACCGTCGTGTGGCTCGAGTTGTCGCGTTCGTGCGCGGTCGCCTCGGCGATCCCCGGGGTGATGAGCAGGGGCACGCTGTCGCCGCCGACCTGCTGGCCGTTGGCACTGGCGGTGTCCTGCTCGTTGGTCGGGTACTGCGCGTCCGCGAGCAGCGGGTAGGGGGGCGGGGTCGTCGGGCACTGCACCGGCTGGCCGCTCGGGATGAACTGCGTGCAGATCAGCGATCCGGCCTGCGCCGCCAGCTCGCCCGGGTAGAACGTCGCCGCCGCGGCCGACGAGCCGCCGCCCGAGTCGAGGCTGCTGGCGGCGTAGCCCACGGTGTCCTGGACGAACTGGTTGGTGACCGGGCCGAGCGGCGGGTTCTGCACGCTGACCAGCTGCACGCCGGCCGCCTCCGTCGCGACCGAGTAGAACCCGGGCACGCTGATGTCGACCGCGGCTGCAGGGGTGGCCGCGAGCAGCCCGATGGCGGGCAGCACGACGACACTCCCCGCACACGCCGTCACAACAGCCCTGGTCCGGGCCCCGTCCCTGCGCGCTCCTGGGCGGCGTCTAGGGCCGCTCCCGGCATTCATCGCCGCCTCTTGTTCCACGCTCGTCGCCGTCCAACCATCTGCGGCAACAGCCGGTGACCCACCGTAGCCGCAGACGGGCATCTTCCGCCGAAGAGGACAACGCGTACAGGACGGTTGGGTGACGGCCCGCACGCGATGCAACGATCGCTGCGTGCGCCCGCCGCTTCCCCACCCTCAGGTGGTCGCGCACCGTGGCGCCTCCTCGGTGGCGCCGGAGCACACGCTCGAGGCCTACGAGTTGGCGATCGCCGGGGGCGCCGACGCGGTCGAGTGCGACGTGCGGCTCACCCGTGACGGCGTGCTGGTGTGCGTGCACGACCGCCGCGTCGACCGCACGTCCAGCGGCCGGGGGGTGGTCTCGACACTGGAGCTCGCCGACCTGGCCCAGCTCGACTTCGCGGCCGGCCGGCGGCGCCGGCTCGACCCGATGCTGGTGGCCGAGGACGAGGAGCCCGACCTCGACCGGCACGGCGTACTCACCCTCGAGCGGTTGCTGGAGGTCGTCACCTCCTGCGGCCGACCGGTCCAGATCGCGATCGAGACCAAGCACCCCACCCGCTACGCCGGCCTGGTCGAGCTGCGCCTCGCCGAGGTGCTGCGTCGGCACGGTCTGGAGCGGCCGCTACCCGACGGATGGGCCGCGGTCCGCGTCATGAGCTTCGCGTCGAGCAGCCTGCGCCGCATCCACGTGCTCGCGCCCGAGGTGGCGACCGTGCTGCTCATGCGCCGGGTGCCGGTGCGCCACCGCGACGGCTCGCTACCGCCGCGGGTGACGATCGCCGGCCCCTCCCTCGCGGCGCTGCGCCTGCAGCCGCAGTTCGTGGAGCGTGCGCAGGCGCTCGGCCACCGGGTCCACGTCTGGACCGTCAACGAGCCGGATGACGTGGAGTTCGTGCTCGGGCTCGGCGTCGACGCGATCATCACGGATCGCCCGGGCCAGGTGCTCCGGCAGCTCGGCCGCGGCGAGTAGCCGCAGGTTTACTGACGCAAGGTTCCGGCGTGTCCGGTTTTCGGCGGGTCGGATCGCGGGCACAGTGGGGCAGGAGATGCGTCAGGCGCTCCCGGGGGGCGCGGGAGGTGGGTACGACGGGCGCGCTGCTGGTCCCCCACGACTACGCGAGCGCGGCGGCGGTGCGGCACCGGCTCTGCGAGGAGCTGCGAGCCGTTGGCCTGTCCTCGGCGGTGCTCGACGACGCGGTGATCATCGCCGGGGAGCTCGTCGGCAACGCGCTTCGGCATGCGCGGCCGCTGCCCGACGGCGGCGTCCGGGTGATGTGGGACGTCGACGGCGACGGGATTCTCATGCAGGTCACCGACGGCGGCGCCGACACCGAGCCCCGGCTCCAGCGGCGTCGGGCGAGCCCCGGCGTGCGGCCGGTGGCCGGCATGGCGCTCGGCGGGCGCGGGCTGGCGATCGTCGAGTCGCTCGCCGACGCCTGGGGGGTTCGCCGCCAACCGGGGGGCACGACCGTCTGGGCACGCCTGTCGCTGCGGCATCGGGGATCCCGCCTGGCCGGCTGACTCGACGCTCCCCACTGCAGGGAGGCGGCACTACGCTGGATGCACCCGAGCGCCGTTGTATCCCCCGTCGGCGGCGCTCGGGCTCGTGCGGTCAGCTCACCGGTTCCCGGTGGATCGGGCACGACATGCAGCGCGGCCCGCCGCGACCGCTGCCGAGCTCGCTGCCGCTTGTCGCGATCACCTCGATGCCGGCGTCGCGCAGCCTGGCGTTGGTCTCGGTGTTTCTCTCGTAGGCCACGCACAGGCGCGGTGCGAGCGCGAGGGTGTTGTTGCCGTCGTCCCACTGCTCGCGCTCTGCGGTGACCGGGTCGAGCCCGGTGTCGATCACGCGCAGGGCGGCGATTCCCATGGCCTCGGCCGCCGCGGCCAGGAACGGCGCCGCCGACCCGACGTGGACCTCGTCGCCCGTCCACGACAACGGGTAGGCGACCAGCGTGTCGGCGAAGGGCGGGTACATCACCACCCGGTCGACGTCGACCATCGTGCAGACGGTGTCGAGGTGCATGGTGGCGCGCTCCTGCGTGATCGGCACCGCGAGCACGCTGTGGGCCAGCCCCTCGGTGAGCAGCAGCGCTGCCAGCACCTCCGCGCCTGCGGGCGTCGTGCGCTGGCCGACGCCGATCGCCACGACGCCCGGTGCCAGCAGCAGTACGTCGCCGCCCTCGAGTCCCGGCCCGCCGGGCCAGTACAGCTGCGGCGTGCCGGCGAACCGCGGATGGTGGGTGTAGATCGCCGAGGTGATCTCGACCTCGCGCCGGCGCGCCGGCAGCGACGGGCTGGCGATGGCCACCCGCCCGCCGATCCATACCGACGAGTCGCGGGTGAACAACAGGTTCGGCAGCGGAGGTACGACGAAGTCGTGGCGCCCCATCAACCGGTAGGCCAACCCGGCGGGGTTGCCGGGGACCTCCTCGTGCGCGACCCCGCCGACAAGGGCGTCAGCGAGCGCCGCCGCCGGCAGCAGCTCCAGGTGCTCCTGCACGGCCTCGGCCAGCGCCGGCCCCAGGTGCACATCGGCGACGGCGCCGCTGACCAGCGCCCGCCGGGCCGCCGGCACGGCGAGCGTCTCGACCAGCAGGTCGTAGAGGTAGAGCACCTCGACGTCGTACGCCCGCAGGGCCGCCGCAAAGGCGTCGTGCTCCTCCTGCGCGCGCTCGACCCAGGGCAGCGCGTCGAAGAGCAGGTCGCTGCTGTTGCGGGGGGTCAGCCGTCGCAGCTCCGGGCCCGGCCGGTGCAGCAGCACCGTCCGCAGCCGTCCCACCTCGGTGTCGACCCGCTGCACCGCCCAGACGCTAGCGAGCCTGGAGCGGTCACGCCGCGCGTTGCTGCGCGGGCATCAGGTCGGCGGAGACGTCGTCGAGGAATGCCGAGTTGACCACGCTGCGCCACAGCGCCCCGCGCAGGACGCGCGCCGCCCAGTGCGGGTGCTCGTCGATGTAGGGCGCGATCGCCTTCTCCAGCCAGTCCTTGCCGTGGGTCGGGTCGACCTCGGCGTGCACCTCGTAGAAGGGGTAGGCCTCGGCCGGCACCTGGAGGCGGTCGAAGGCGTGCAGCACCAGCCGGCAACGGGGACCGGCCTGCAGCTCGACGAGGCCGAGCGCCCCGAGCATCTCCGGCTGCAGCCAGCGGTTGGTCGCGAGCAGCCCGCAGAACGCCGTGCGGGCAAGCGCGGACTCCGGCTGATCGGCCGCCGGCACCTCGTCGATGTCGAGCGCGCGCACGAGCCGGTCGTGCAGGACGGTGTGCACCGCGGCCGGATCGCCGTGGCCCATCTCGTCCCAGTAGTTGACCGCGAGCGCCACCTTCGCCGCGCCGCGCAGCCCGAGCTGGCACGCGGAGACGAGGTCGTCGAAGCCAGCGTCGGGGCCACCCTCGACGGCGAGGAAACGCACGAGCTGGTCGCGGTCGGCCTCCTCGGCCAGCCAGCGGTAGATCTCTGGCAGCCGGTCGCGCGCGGCGAGCCGGCGCATCGTCGCGACGACGTCGTCGGTGGCCGCCCGGCCGCCGAGAGCCGGGTTGAGCTCGTCGTCGGCGATCGCCTGGTCGAGCTCGGCCAGCCAGTCGTCCTCGAGGCGGACCTTCAGTGCGGCGAGGTCGGGATCGTGCTGCCGCCGGGGGTCCTCGCCGAGGGTCTCGAGAGGAGCGGTGTGCAGCGCGTAGATGCGCGACAGCTGCAGGAAGCGCTCGCGACGGCTGATCTCCATTTCATCGGTATGCCCGCTCGGCGCACCGGCGACGCCGCGGCGTCCGGCCGTTATTACAGTCAGCCGCATGGGACTCATGGACGGCAAGGTGGCGATCGTCACAGGTGCGGGGCGCGGCATCGGGCGCGGTGAGGCGATCGAGCTCGCCCGGCAGGGCGCCAGCGTCGTGGTCAGCGAGCTCGACGCGGAGGTCGGCGGCGCGGTCGTCGAGGAGATCAAGTCGGCCGGGGGCCAGGCGGTGCTCAACACCGGGGACTGCAGCGACGCCGAGGCGGCCGAGGCGCTGGTGCGCCAGGCGATCGACGAGTTCGGCGCCCTCGACGCGCTGGTCAACAACGCCGGCATCCTGCGCGACCGCACGCTGGTCAAGATGACCCCCGAGGAGTGGGACGCCGTCATCAAGGTGCACCTGCGCGGCCACTACGCGCCGACGCACTTCGCGTGCGACTACTGGAAGGCGGAGAGCCGCCCCGGGCACATCGTCTGCACGGCCTCGACGTCCGGGCTGCTCGGCAACTTCGGCCAGGCCAACTACGGCGCGGCCAAGGCGGGCATCGCGGCGTTCTCGACGATCGTCGCGCAGGAGATGGCGAAGTACGGCGTCACCTGCAACGCGATCGCGCCGGCCGCCCGCACCCGGATGACCGAGGGCGCCTACGGCGAGATCCCGCAGGGCCAGTCGGGCGGCTTCGACTTCTGGCACCCCGACAACGTCGCGCCGTTCGTGACGTTCCTCTGCTCCGACGCCGCGGCCGGTATCTCGGGCAAGGTTTTCGGGGTCCAGGGAGACGCAGTGGAGATCTACCGGCCGTTCACCTCGGTGGCGGCGATCGAGAACGGCGGCTCGCGGTGGGAGCCCGAGCAGTTCGTCGAGCGGGCGCAGGAGCTGTTCGACGAGAGTGGCATCGTGCCGCGCGCGGAGAACATGATGGCCAAATTGCGCTATTCGATGACCGACCGGGGCGCTTGACGCATATAGTTACCGTCTGGTAACACTCGGTCACCGGACCGAGAGGGTGGGGGCGGCGTGGTGTCCATGGTCTTGCGGCTGCGCCCGCTCGGCTCCGACCCGATCGTGCTGCCCGACCAGGCAGACACGGGCTCCTCCGTGGAACCCGCCGGGCCGGCGGCTGCGGGCGGCGTGGCGCCGGATCCGTTCGGCGCCTGGGCGGACGCCGTCTCGGCGGCCGAGGCCGACGCCTGCTTCCTGCTCGACGGGACGGGCGTGATCCGCGCCATCTCGGCGCACGCCGCCGAGCAGCTCGGCTACGCCGCCGAGGACGTCCTGGGGCACTGGCTGCTCGACGTGCTGCACCTGGTCGACTTCGACGAGCAGGACCTGCCGGGTGACTACGCCGACCGGCTCGGACCGTTGCTGGTCCTGCGGTCGCGCGGGCTCATGCGGGGACTGTTGCGGATCCGGCGCGGAGACGGACGGCTGGTGACCTTCGACTGCGCCTCGTCGGCGGTGCGCGACGCGGCCGGCGCGGTCGTCGGATCGGTCTCCTTTCTCGTTGACGTCGCTCGCGACTGACCGGCGGATACGCTGGTCGCCGTGCTCCCCCTGGACCGCCACACCCTCGACCTGCTGGCGCTCTCGGCGGCCGGGGCCGGGGGGCTCGGGCTGGTCCTCGGCCTCGTCGCCCAGCTGCGGGTGGGCCGGCTGCGCCGCCGGTTCGCCGTCCTCGACGGGCCGAGCGGTCGCGAGACGGTGCTCGACGCGCTGCACCGGCAGGAGGCCGAGGTGGCCGCGCTGCGCCAGGAGATCACGGCCGCGCGCGGCGATGTCGACCGCGCCCGCGGCGACCTGGCCGACGCGCTCCGGCACGTCTCGGTCGTGCGTTACGACGCCTTCGGCGACATGGGCGGGCGGCTGTCGTTCTCCGCGGCGCTGCTCGATGACGCCGGTGACGGCGTCGTACTCACGTCGATCAACGGACGCAGCGAGACCCGCACCTACGCGAAGGGCGTGAAGGCGGGTGCGAGCGAGCAGGCGCTGTCACCCGAGGAGTCCCAGGCGATCGAGGCCGCGATGAGCGGCCGGCTGCCGCGCGACGCCCGAGGCCGCCGTGCCGGAGCCCACGCCGCCAACCGCGTCGACCGGCCCGCGCCGGCGCGGTCCTAGTGCCACGGCGTCCCTGGTGCGGCTGACCTACCTCGGGCCCGAGGGGACGTTCAGCGAGGCGGCGCTGCGGGCGGCGCCGGAGTCTGCGGGCAGCGAAATGGTGCCCTGCCCGTCGGTAGCCGACGCGCTCGACGCCGTCCGCTCCGGCGAGGCCGATGCGGCGATGGTCCCCCTGGAGAACTCCGTCGAGGGTTCGGTCCCCACCACGCTCGACGAGCTGGCCGACGAGCCGCCGCTGCGGATCGCTCGCGAGGTCCTGCTGCCGGTGTCGTTCGCGCTGCTGGCGCGAGCCGGTACGACGCTGGACGCGGTCAAGACCGTCACGACGATCCCGCACGCCGAGGCCCAGGTACGCGGCTGGCTGCGCCGCACCCTCCCCGGCATCAGCTTCATCCCGGCGGCGAGCACTGCTGACGGCGCCCGTGCGGTCGCCGCCGGCGAGGCCGATGCCGCGATCTCGGCGCCGCTGGCCGCCGACCGCTACGGGCTCGAGATCCTCGCCGACGAGATCCACGACAACCCCGATGCGGTCACGCGGTTCGTGCTCGTGACGCCGCCCGGGCCGCCGCCCGGACCGACCGGCGCCGACCGGTCGACGGTGGTGGCGTTCATCGCCGACGACCACCCGGGCGCGCTGCTGGAGATCCTGACCGAGTTCGCCGTACGCGGGGTCAACCTGACCCGCATCGAGTCGCGGCCCACGGGCAGCGCGCTCGGTCGTTACTTCTTCTCGATCGACTGCGAAGGGCACGTCGCCGATGCCCGGGTCGGCGAGGCGCTGTCGGCGCTGCGGCGGGTCTGCGCCGAGGTGCGGTTCCTCGGCTCCTACCCGCGGGCCGACGGGCTGCCGCCGCGGCTGCAGCGGGCCACCTCCGACGCCGACTTCGCTGCCGCGGCCGACTGGCTGCGCCACATCCGCGACGGTCGCTAGCCGCCTGAGAGCCGCGGGACAAGCGAGAGGGCCCCGACCCCCCGCAGGTCAGGACCCTCTCGAGACAACCGGCCGTGAAGCCGGGGCTCTATGTCAGGGCAGGCTCGGCGCTGGCAGGGCGGGCAGGCACTCCGTGCCGCTCTGGCCCTGGTCGTTGATGTTGATGCTGTAGGTGACGCAGGCGGAGCCGCTGGTGGCGGCGAACGCCGCGGGGGCGATGACAGCACCGGACACGCCGAGTGCGCCGACCGTGAGTGCGAGTGCAGCGAACCGCTTCATCAAGACCTCCTGTCGTGGCGCCCCCCGCTGACGACCGGCTAACGGCCGTCCCCACCGAACGTCGCGCGTGGTGAGCAAGATTTTTCGGCGTACGCCGCCGGGAACGACAGGCACGAGGGAACATCCTCGTAGGACGAATGGTTCGCCCTACGCAACTATTGTGGTCTCAATGGGGCCAGCGACGTGCACCGGGAGGGCATGCATGACGACCGCGCCCACAGCAGCCGTGCAGCAGGCGGGGGGCCACGATCACGAGCGCTACAAGTGGGTCGCCCTGACCAACACGACGCTCGGCATGCTGATGGCGACCATCAACGGGTCGATCGTGCTGATCTCGCTGCCGGCGATCTTCCGCGGCGTCCACCTCGACCCGTTGCAGCCGAGCAACTCGAGCTACCTGCTCTGGATGCTGATGGGCTACCTGCTCGTCAGCGCCGTCCTGGTCGTGACGCTGGGCCGCCTCGGTGACATCTACGGCCGGGTGCGGATGTACAACGCGGGCTTCGCGGTGTTCGCCCTGGCCTCCGTGCTGCTGGCGGTCGACCCCCTGCTCGGCGCGAGCGGCGCGCTCTGGCTGATCGGCTGGCGGGTGCTGCAGGGCATCGGCGGCGCGATGCTCATGGCGAACTCCACGGCGATCATCACCGACGCGTGGCGGGTGGAGCAGCGCGGGTTCGCGCTCGGCATCAACATGGTGGCCGGCATCGCCGGCTCGTTCATCGGTCTGATCATGGGCGGCCTGCTCTCGGAGGTCGCCTGGCGGTCGGTGTTCTTCGTGTCGGTGCCGTTCGGCGTGCTCGGCACGATCTGGGCCTACAAGAGCCTGCGCGAGGTCGGCACCCGCACCCACGCGCGCATCGACTGGTGGGGCAACATCACCCTGGCGGTCGGGCTGATCGCGATCCTCGCGGCGATCACCTACGGCATCGAGCCGTACGGCGGCCGCGACATGGGCTGGCTCGATCCGTGGGTGCTTGCCGGTCTCATCGGCGGCACCGCGATGCTCGTCGTCTTCGTGGTCGTCGAGAGCCGCGTGACCGACCCGATGTTCGACCTGCGGCTGTTCCGTAACCGGGCCTTCGCCGCCGGCAACGCCGCCCAGTGGCTCAACGCCATCGCCCGGGGCGGGTTGCAGTTCATGCTGATCATCTGGCTGCAGGGCATCTGGCTGCCGCTGCACGGCTACAACTACGTCGACACGCCGCTGTGGGCGGGCATCTACCTGCTGCCGCTGACGACGGGGTTCCTGGTCGCCGGGCCGGTGTCCGGCTGGCTGTCCGACCGGTTCGGCGCGCGCGCCTTCGCCACGGGCGGGCTTGTGGTGGTCGCGGCCGCTTTCGGCGGTTTGTTGCTGTTGCCGACCGACTTCGCCTTCTGGCAGTTCGCGGTGCTTATCGCGGCCAGCGGGCTGGGGTCCGGACTCTTTGCAGCGCCCAATGCAGCCGCCATCATGAATTCCGTGCCTGCGACGCAGCGCGGTGCCGCCAACGGCATGCGTGCGACGTTCCAGAACTCCGGAATGGTGCTGTCGATCGGGCTGTTCTTCTCCCTAATGATCGTCGGACTGGCGAGCAGCCTGCCCTCGTCGCTCTACGCGGGCCTGACCGCGCAGGGCGTGCCGTCGCACGCGGCGCACCAGGTGGCCAACCTGCCTCCCGTTGGCAGCCTGTTCGCCGCGTTCCTCGGCTACAACCCGATCCAGAGCCTGCTCGGACCCTCCGGCGTCCTGCAGCACCTGTCGTCCGCGCAGGTGCACGTGCTGACCGGCAAGGAGTTCTTCCCGCACCTGATGTCCGGCCCGTTCCACCACGGCCTGGTGGTCGTCTTCACGATGGCGATCATCATGTCGCTGATCGGCGCGGCGGCCTCGCTCGCGCGCGGCGCCAAGTACGTCCACGGCCAGGACGCTCCGGTGGAAACCGGCGCCGCCACGCTGCCCGGCGCGCCGCCGGTGGGTGCCGCGCCGGCCGCACCCGCCGGGCCCGCTCCGGCGTACGACGGCGGGGCCAGGACGTCGAGGGGCGCTGAACGACGATGAGGTCGCTCGCCATCGCCGGTGCGCTGCTCGCGGGGCTCAGCTTCGCGGTCGGCAGCGTGCTGCAGCAGCGCGAGGCGCAGCTCGTCGAAGCAGGCGACACCCGGCGTCTGATCAAGGCGCTGATGCGTCGGCGGCGCTGGCTCGGCGGGCTCGCGGTCGCCTCGTCCGCCTATGGCTGGCAGGCGCTCGCGCTGGCGAACGGACCGCTGACGCTCGTGCAGCCGCTGCTGGTCTTCGAGCTGCCGTTCGCGCTCGTGCTTGCCGCCCGGGTGCACCGCCGGCGGATCGGCCTGCGCGAGATGGGCGCCGCTTTGATGGTTGCCGGCGGCATCGGCATCTTCCTGCTGTCCGCGTCGCCGCGCGGCGGGGCCGACCAGGCGAGCACGACCGGTTGGCTCACCCTGCTGCCGACGATGGCCTTCATCGTCGGCGCTCTGACGATCGCGGCCGGCCGGGCACAAGGGTCGGTGCCGCGCACGAGCCTGCTCGCCGGGGCGGCAGCGGTGACGTTCGCCACCATGGCGCCGCTGATGAAGGCCACGACCGAGCTTTTCGAGAGCCGCGGCGTTGCCACGGTCATCACCTGGCAGCCATGGGTCATGAGCGTCGTCGCGCTGGTCGGCTTCACCTTGAGCCAGCGCGCGTTCCACAGCGGGTCGATCGCGGTCAGCCTGCCGGTGCTGCAAGCGGTGCAGCCGATCGTCGGTGTCGCCGTCGGCGTCACCGTCTTCAACGAGCCGATCGTCACCTCGCCGCAGGCGCTGCTCGGCGAGCTGCTCGCCGCGGCTCTCGCGGTCACCGGCATCGCGCTGCTCGACACGTCACCGGTGGTGGCCGCTCAGGAGGGGGAGCCACGCGCGCTGCCGGCACCGGTGCCCGCGCAGCCGCGGGTCATCGACCTCGACGAGTCGCGCGTCGTCGTGCTCGCGACGCCTCAGGGCTCGGTCTCCGACGCGAGCGCTTCCAGCACCGGCAAGGCGGTTTCCAGGGCGGCGCGGTCGGGCGCGTCGAGTGCCGCCACCCGTCGCGCCAGGTAGAGCGTTCGTTCCTGCCGCATCCGCTCCAGCAGGTCGGTGCCCGTCGCGGTCAGCTCCGTCCAGATGACCCGTCGGTCGTCGGCGTCCTGCCGTCGGGCCACCAGCCCGCGCTCCTCGAGCGACGCGACGATCCGGGTGAGCGTCGAGGGTGAGATGTTCTCGGCGGCGGCCAGCTCGCCGAGCCGCAGCGGCCCGTTGCCCAACGTTGCGAGTGCCGACAGCTGAGACACCGTCAGCTGCTCGACGGCGTGGTGGCGCAGGTAGCGGATGAGCCGCCCGACGGCGACGCGCAGCCGGGCGGCGACCTCCGCGTCGGACTGTCCCAGCACGCTCAGAACGGTATGCCAGCGTCGGATCCGGGACCTGCCCGGCCACGGCGGCCGGCGCCCGGGGGAGAGCAGGGGTCAGCCGCCGGCCATGGCTCCGACGACGAGGAACGGTTCGCGGCCGCTGACCACCTCGGCGGGCAAGGGGTCGTCGGGCGAGGCGTGCGACAGGTCCTGCTCGCAGGCGAAGAACCGCACGAACGCTCGCCGTCGGGACCCGTCGTGGTCGCGGATCGTGCCGCGCAGCACCGGGTAGTGCTGCTCCAGCGCGTCGAGCACGGCGCGCTGGGTCACGGGTTCGTCGACCTGGAGCGCCACCTCGCCGCCGACGCCGGCCAGCCGGCGCAGGTGCGAGGGAAGCACGACCCGGATCATCGGCTCACGGCAGCGTCTGCACCTCGATCGACAGCACCGGCGGCAGGCTGTTGACGATCGGCGCCCAGCTGTCGCCCCCGTCGGCCGAGGCGTAGACCTGGCCGCCGGTCGTGCCGAAGTAGACGCCGCCGTCGTCGAGCGTGTCGACCGCCATCGCGTCGCGCAGCACGTTGACGTAGCAGTGCTGCTGCGGCAGGCCCTTGGTCAACGGCTCCCACTCGTGGCCACCGCTGCGGCTGCGGAACACTCGCAGCGCGCCGTCGAGCGGGTAGTGCTCGGAGTCGCTCTTGATCGGCACCACGTAGAGCGTCTCGGGCTCGTGGGCGTGCACGTCGATGACGAAGCCGAAGTCGGTCGGCAGGTCGCCGCTGACCTCGCGCCAGCTGTCGCCGCCGTCGTCGCTGCGCATGACGTCCCAGTGCTTCTGCATGAACAGCGTGCCCGGGCGGGACGGGTGCATCGCGATGTGGTGGACGCAGTGGCCGACCTCGGCGTCGGGGTCGGGGAGCCCGTCGGAGTGCAGGCCGCGGTTGATCGGCAGCCACGAGCCGCCGCCGTCGTCGGTGCGGAACGCGCCCGCGGCCGAGATCGCGATGAACATCCGTTGGGCGTCGGCCGGGTCGAGGATGATCGTGTGCAGGCACATGCCGCCGGCGCCGGGCTGCCAGTGCGGGCCGGAACCGTGCCCGCGCAGGCCGGGCAGCTCCTGCCACGAGCCGCCGCCGTCGGTGCTGCGGAAGAGCGCGGCGTCCTCCACCCCGGCGAAGACGGTGTCGGGATCGGTCAGCGACGGCTCCAGGTGCCAGACGCGAGCGAACTCCCAGGGATGGGGTGTCCCGTCGTACCACTGGTGCGTGCCGGGCACGCCCTCGTAGCGGAACTCGTTGCCGACCGGTGTCCAGGTGCGCCCACCGTCGTCGGAGCGCTGGACGAGCTGCCCGAACCACCCGGTCGACTGCGACAGGTAGATCCGGTCGGGATCGACCGGCGAACCCTTGGCGTGGTAGATCTCCCAGCCGCCGAAGTGCGGACCGGTGATCTCCCAGTCGGTGCGCTTCCCGTCGGCGGTGAGCACGAAGGCGCCCTTTCGCGTGCCGACCAGGACTCTGACTCCGCTCATGCGCGTCCTTCCCGTGACGTGTCTCGCTCATCCTGACGGCGGGGACCGACAGAAGTCATCGGTCCGCGGTCGACCAGTTTCGTCGGGTCAGGCGTCGAGCCGCGGCGGCAGCCCGAAGAGCGGGAACAGCCGTGCGGTGTCGAGGAAGAACGTCAGCTCACCGATCGCACCGTCGCGCAGGTCGAGGACCTGCAGCGCCCACGGCGCGTAGCCACCGGCGGGGTCCGGCTTGTACTGCCCGAACGCCGGGGCGCCGTTGGCCCGGGGCGCGGTGACGACCCGTGAGCCGCGGCAGGCGATGCCCGGCCCGAACCACCAGGTGAAGATGTCGTCGCGGCCGGACAGCCACAGGTCGTAGGGGGGCATCGACTGGGTGGCGTCGGCGTGGATCAGCTCGGTCAGCGCGCCGACGTCGTAGGCCTCGAACGCCCGCACGTAGCGGGCGAGCAGCTCCCGGTCGGCCTCGCCCAGATCATCGACCGACTGCTGAGGTACGTCGGCGGCGAGAGTGGCGCGGGCCCGCTGCAGCCCGCTGTTGACCGAGGCCACGGTGGTGTCGAGCAGCTCGGCTGCTTCGGCGGCCTTCCACTGGAGGACCTCGCAGAGGATGAGCATCGCGCGCTGCCGCGGTGGCAGGTGCTGCAGCGCGGCGACGAGCGCCAGCCGGACGCTGTCGCGGGTGACGGCCAGGTCGGCCGGGTCGGCCTCGGCGGTCATGACGAGGCCGTCCGGGATCGGCTCCAGCCAGGTCGTCTCCGGCCGTTCGTGCAGGTTCTCCGCCACCGGCTCGCCGGCCGGGCCCAGGTCCATGGGCCGGGCCCGCCGGTCGCGGCTGCGCAGCATGTCGAGGCAGACGTTGGTGGCGATGCGGTAGAGCCACGACCGCAGCGTCGACCGCTGCTCGAAGCCGTCGTAGCCCCGCCACGCCCGGATGAACGTGTCCTGCACGGCGTCCTCGGCGTCGAACGGAGAGGCCAGCATGCGATAGCAGTAGGCGCGCAGCTCGATCCGGTGCCGCTCGAAACCGTGCTCCAGCTCGCGGGCGATCGTCGGGGCGCTCACCCGCGACATGCTACGTAGCGACGCCGGTCTCCACGACCGGTCCGAGCACCACCTCGTCGTCGACGAAGCGCGGTGCGGCGACCACCCAGCCGGCGCCGGCGAGCAGCACCAGATCGGCGAACATCAGGACGAACGGCGCGTTCCAGCCGCCGGTCGCTCCGTGCAGCACACCGACCAGCAGCGGGCCGATCGCTGCGATCGAGTAGCCGATGCTCTGGGTGAACGCCGACAGCGCGCCGGTCACCGCCGGCCCGCGGCTGCGCAGACCGATCAGCGTCAGCGCGAACGGGAACGCGCCACCGCCGACCCCGGCCAGCAGCGCCCACGCCCAGGCTCCTGCTGCGGGTGCCGCCAGCATTCCGACGTACGCCGCGACGTAGCAGGCGACGAAGAGGATCACGAGGCTGCGCTGGGACCGCACCCGCGCGGCCACCGCGGGCACCGCCATCGACATCGGGATCGACAGTGCCGACAGGAACGCCACGAGCAGGCCGGCGCGCGCGGAGGAGAACCCCGCCTGCTCCTGGAAGAAGTTCGCGAACCAGCCGAAGGCAATGTAGGCCTGCATCGACTGAGCGCCGAAGAACAGCGCCATCGCCCAGGCGGTGCGGCTGTCTCGCAGCAGCCACGCGTGGGCCGGCGCGTCACCGACCGTCGCGTCGCGCGAGGGACGACGGGCGAGCCAGACGACGACGGCGAGTGCCGACAGGGCCGCCCACGAACCGAGGCCGACCCGCCAGCTGCGCGCGCCCCCGATCGACGCGATCGGCACGACCGCGGCCGCCGCGACCGTGGTGCCGACGGCCAGCGCCGTGGTGTAGGCCGCCGTGACCGGGCCCACCCGGGTCGGGAAATGACGCTTGACCATGGCCGGCAGCAACACGTTGCCCATCGCGCCGCCGGCCAGCGCGGGCACGCTGAACAGCAGGAAGAGCAGCGCGTCGCCGACCAGCACCCGCAGGACCAGGCCGGCCGTCATCAAGGCGAGGGCCGCGGTCAGCGTGCGCGCCGCACCGAGCCGGTTGGCCATCCGCGGGGTCACCCACCCCAGCCCGGCGAAGCAGATCACCGGCAGCGTCGTGAGCAGCCCGGCGAGGCCGCTCGACAGCCCGATGCTGTGCTCGAGATCGTCGAGCAACGGGCCCACGCTGGTCACCGCGGTGCGCAGGTTGATCGCCGCCAGGACGATCGCGCCGACCAGCCCCCAGTCGAGGGGTTTCGTCGTACGCCGGGCTGCGGTCTGCTGCTCCGCGCCGACGCTGCTCACACCCCAGTGTGACCGTTGCGCGTTGATGCCTATGCGTACGACGGGTCCGGTTGTAGCGTGCGGCCGTCGTGATCTACGCGCCGGCTGGAAGGAGCCGAGTCATGCTGCGTGGGTTCAAGAACTTCTTCATGCGTGGTGACGTCATCGTGGTCGCCGTCGGACTGGTCGTCGCGCTGGCGTTCAGCACGCTGATCAACGCGTTCACGACCAACATCATCAACCCGCTGATCGCCGCGGCTCAGGGGACGAAGGGTCCGGGGCTCGGCTGGCAGCTGCGGACCGGCGGTGGTAACGGCACCTTCCTCAATCTCGGTGCGTTCATCTCCGCGATCATCTACTTCCTCATCTTCATGGCGGTCGTCTACTTCGCGATCATCGCCCCCTACCGGCTGATCCAGAAGCGCCGCGGCATAACGGTCTTCGGCGACCCGCCGCCGGTGCGCACGTGCCCGGCGTGCCTGTCGGGCGACCTGCCGGTCGAGGCGACGAAGTGCCGCTTCTGCGCCAGCGATCTGCCACCGGTGGCGACGACGACGGCCTAGCTCGGCAGCCCGTCCAGAGTGTCGTCGGGCAGCGTCGCCGGCTCCGGCGCGACGAGCGTCGTTGCACACTACGGGCAACTTCTCTGGAGGGTGGCGCCGTGGGCCGCAAGATCCTCTTCATCACGACCGACCAGCAGCGCTACGACGCGCTCGGCTGCAACGGCGGCGCCATCGCCCGCACGCCGGTCGTCGACCGGCTCGCCGCCGAGGGCATCAACTACCGGCGCGCCTACAACCAGAACACCGTCTGCACGCCGGCGCGCTCGACGATGCTCACCGGGCAGTACGTGCGGACCCACGGCGTCGTCGCCAACGGGATAGCCCTGCCCGACGACGCGCCGAGCATCGCCGGCTGGCTGCACGAGCAGGCGGGCTACCGCACGGCACTGCTCGGCAAGGCGCACTTCGAGCCGGCGCTCGACCCGCGCGGCGAGTACCGGGAGAACGCGCTCGCCCGCGAGGACTCCTACGGGCCGCACCGCGGGTTCGAGCACATCGAGATGGCGATGCACGGGTCGAGCCCGTTCTGGCACTACGGCACGTGGCTGGCCAAGGAGCACCCCGAGCACCTCGACTCCTACGTCGCAGTGCTGAGCGGCAAGGGCGGTGGAGACACCGGCGCGCCGGAGACGAAGATCAACCCGATCCCGCGCGAGTGGTACCACACCGACTGGGTCGCCGACCGCACGATCGCCTGGCTCGACTCGCTTCCTGCCGACGACGACTGGTTCTGCTGGATGTCGTTCCCCGACCCGCACCACCCGTGGGATCCGCCCGCCTGCGAGCTCGGCCGGGTCGACTGGCACGACCTCGACCTGCCGCCGGGCCACCCGGGCTCGGGCGACGCCATCGCGAAGCTGCTCGCGCAGAAACCGGCGCACTGGCTGGCCTGCTGGGAGGGAAGCTGGCTCAACCTCGAGGGCGGCCCGGGCAACTACCGGCCGCAGCGGCTGTCCGACGACATGATCCGCGAGGTCAACGCGAAGACGCATGTCATGAACGAGCTCATCGACGAGGCGGTGGGCAGGGTGCTCGACCGGGTGGCCGCGCGCGGTTGGGCCGACGACACCGACGTGGTGTTCACCACCGATCACGGCGAGATGCAGGGCGACTTCGGCATGCTCTTCAAGGGGCCGTTCCACGTCGACGCGCTGATGCGGGTGCCGCTGGTGTGGCGCCCGGCGCCGTCGGCGGGCATGGCGCCGGCGGACGTCCCTGAGCCGGTCGGCCACCTCGACCTGGCGCCGACCTTCTGCGAGATCGCAGGCGTGCCTGTGCCGGACTGGGTGCAGGGCTGCTCGCTACCGACCGCCCCGGGTTCCGGGCGCGAACGGGTGCTGTGCGAGTGGGACAGCCAGCTGCCCGGCTACGGCTTCCACCTGCGCTCGATCGTGCGCGACGGCTTCCTCTGCACCGTCTACGAGCCGAGCACCAAGAACCAGCCCAACGGCTTCGAGCGGTGGCTTGCCGACGTCGACCCGATGATCGCCAAACTGCTCGACCTCGACGTGTCCCATCCGATGGGGCCGCAGAGCACGGTGGAGTACGACGGGTCCGAGGGTGAGCTCTACGACCTCGAGGCCGACCCGCACCAGCAGCGCAACATGTGGGACGACCCGGCCTGCGCCGGCCTGCGCTCGGACCTGGTGGCCGACCTCTACGACAGCCTGCCCCCGGCGCACGCGCCGCTGCCCGTCACCCACCCCGCCTGAGGAGAGTCGTGTACATCGAGCCGACGGCATCGCCGATCTCGACGCCGACCGCCGACCCGCGGCCGATCGCCTGCGCCGCGCGGTAGGCCCGCTGCCCTCAGCCGGCGAACTGCTCGGTGATCCACCAGTAGCCGTGGCGGTCCTGCACGAGCCCTACGCCGACCTCGCGGAACCCCCTGTCGAGGATGTTGGCGATGTGGCTCGCCGACAGCTCGAAGGCGTGCTCGACCGAGCAGGGGCAGTCGCCGTAGCCGACGTTCTGCGCCCACCTCATCGCGTTGGTCGGGTCGGCCGCGTCGTGGAACAGCGTGCCGGCCGCGGCCATCCGCTGCGTGTGCTGCTGCGCGAAGGCGTCGAGCTCGGCGCGCTCGGCGAGCGCCGGGAGCCCCGATGCGACGCGGACCTGGTTGATGCGGCCGATCAGGTAGCCGCGCAGGTCGGTGGCCGCATGGGCCGACGGCATCGTCGCGAGCACGCTGACGAACGCCAGCGCGACCGCGAGCAGTGCCAGCGGCAGGACGCGGCGCGGCGGGCGGGCGCCGGGCCGGGCTCGAGAGACGGACGGGACGGTCTGGGGGCATGGCTCGACGGCATGCTGTGAAACTCGCACGGGGCCGCAGTATGCCGTAAAGCGGCATAGACCGGACAAACGGCATCGGCGTGTCGGCTCGGCCGTATCAGCAGCGGCGGCGGCCGGCGGCTACTTCACGCTGGTGATGAGGCGCTCGCGGTCGAACACCGTGGCGGCGAGCCGGGCACCCAACCGGTTCAGCACGATCAGCGCGATGCCGAAGGCGACGGCGACCCGCAACGATGGCGGGATCACGTTGAAGGCGACCAGCGACGTGACCGCAACGGCAGGCAGGCTGGCGAGGATCGACAGCTGGCCGGCGGTGCGCGGATCGCTGGTGCGGGCGGACACCGCGATGCCCACCCAGATGGACCACGAGACCAGCAGCGGCGTGAACACCAGCTGGGCCGCGAGGTCACCACCGCGGACGACCGCCGAGGCGACTTCGGGTCGGGCGAAGAGCTCGACGATGGCGACGTACAGGCCGAAGACGAGGTAGGACACCGCGACCGACGGCACGAACGCTGCCAGCGCCTTGCCGATCAGCAGCTCTTCGCGGCGGATCGGGGTGGCCAGGATCGGCTCCAGCGTCGCCTGCAGCCGCTCGCCGACGACGGCGTAGGAGGCCATGGCCGCGGGGACGAGGACCGGGATCGCCAGCATGTACAGCAGCGAGTGCTCGTGCCGCAGCGGCACCGACGCCCCAGACGGCAGCGTGAAGACCTGCACGACCGGCTGGATGACGAACACCAGCGGCAGGATCGCCATGGCGGAGACGACGTTGCCGTTGTGGCGGTACTCCCGCAGCTCCTTGAAGAACACTGCGCCGATCCGCCGCCGGCTCATGGTCATGGCGTGGTCGCTCCGTCCTGGTCGAGCAGCTCGAGGTAGACGTCCTCGAGCGACCGCCGGGCCTCGGCGATGGACAGCACGTCGGCACCGGCCGCGACCAGCGCGCGGGTCACGGCGGGAGCTGCGAGGTTCGCGTCGGAGACGGTGAGGACGTACGCCGAAGAGCCGTCCGCCTGCCACCCCTCGACGCCCGGCAGCCCGGACAGGACGTGCTCGGGCGCGTCGAGCGGCGCGAGCGTGCGCACGGTGAGCGTCTTGGCGAACAGCCGGTCACGCAGCTCGTCGGGGCGCCCGATGGTGCGCAGGGTCGTGTTGAGGATCGCGACCCGGTCGCAGAGGCGCTCGGCCTCCTCGAGGCGGTGCGTCGTGAGGAAGATGGTGACGCCCTGGCGGCGCAGGTCGTCGACCAGGTCGTGCACGTCGCGGGCGGCGGCCGGGTCGAGCCCCGAGGTCGGCTCGTCGAGGAAGAGGATCTGCGGTTCGTTGAGCAGCGCGCGAGCAAGCGCGACCCGTTGGCGCAGCCCCTTCGACAGGCTGCCGCACGGGTCGCTCGCCCGGTCGGTCAGCTTGACCACGTGCAGCGCCCGGTCGATGCGCTCGCGCGGGTGGGCGACCTCGTAGAGGTCGGCGAAGCAGGTCAGGTTGTCGACGACGCTGAGCCGCGAGTAGAGCCCGGGCGACTCCGGCATGATCGAGATGCGCCGCCGGATCTCGACGCCGTTGTCCGGGTGCAGCGCCAGGCCTGCCACGGTGGCCGTGCCCGACGTGGGGGCGATCAGCGTGCCGAGCGTCCGCACCGTCGTCGTCTTGCCCGCGCCGTTGGGACCCAGGAAGCCGAAGACCTCGCCCTGGCCGACTTCGAACGTCACGTCGCTGAACGCCAGCCGCGTCCCGAACTGCTTGGTCAGCCTGTCGACCGACAGTGCGATGCCGGTGCCGGCGGCAGGCAGGTGCTCGGCCGGCGCTGGCATGGACACCGCCTCGGTCTATGCCGGTGGTTGCCACCCGTCAAGCACTTCGACGAAATGCTCGACCTCCTGCTTACCCACCTCTTGACTTCCTAATGGTATTAGGACATGCTCTCGCGTCATGGCAACGGAGCCGGTGCCCCTGGATCGCCGTCAGCGGCGGCGCCTGGAGACGATCGAGGAGGTTCTCGACGTCGCCATCGAAGTGATGGCCGAGCAGGGGGTCGCCGGGCTGTCCGTCGGCGAGGTCGCCCGGCGCATGGGCATCCGGCCGCCGTCGCTCTACGTCTACTTCCCGAGCAAGCACGCGTTGTACGACGCGCTCTTCGAGCGCGGTGCCCGGCTGCTCGTCACGCAGGTGCGCACGAAGACGGCCGACCTGGCGAGTCGTGATGCGTCGATGGAGGAGATCCTGCTCGACGCTGCGCGCGTCTTCGTCCGCTGGACGATCGAGCATCCGGCGTACTCGCAGCTGCTGTTCTGGCGGCCGGTGCCGGGGTTCGAGCCGTCGCCGTCGGCCTATGCACCGGCCACCGAGCTCGTCACGCTCAGCAGTGAGCGGTTCGCCGCGATGAGGGACCGCGGGCTGCTGCGCACCGACGTCTCCCTCGACGTCGTGCAGCGCGACTGGACGGTCTTGATTGCCGGCGTCGTCAGCCAGCAGCTGGCGAACGCACCAGACGAGGACTTCGAGCGGGGGCGGTTCGTCGCCGCGCTTCCCGCGATGGTCGCCATGTTCGCGCGCTACTACGGCGCCGGACCCACATCCGTGCCCCGAAGGAGGGCCACCCGTGAACGCTCGCGTCGATCAGATCGCTGATCGCATCTACCGCATCTCCACCTGCGTCCCGGAAGTCGCACCAGGAGGCTTCACGTTCAACCAGTTCCTGGTCGACGCGGAGGAGCCGCTGCTCTACCACACCGGCATGCGAGGGCTGTTTCCCCTTGTGCGCGAGGCGATCGAGACCGTCATGCCGGTCGAGCGGCTGCGCTGGATCGCGTTCGCACATCTCGAGGCCGACGAGTGCGGAGCGGTCGACGAGTTCCTCGAGGTGGCACCGCACGCGCAGGTCGCGCACGGCGCACTCGGCTGCATGCTGTCGCTCGAGGACCAGCTCAGTCGAGCCCCGCGCCCGCTCCAGGACGGCGAGGTGCTCGACATCGGCGGCGCGTCGTTCGCCTGCCGGATGCTCGAGGTCGCGACGCCGCACGTGCCGCACAACTGGGAGTCGCACCTGTTCTTCGAGCAGGAGTCGGGCACCTTGTTCTGCGGCGATCTGGTGACGCAGATCGGGGACGGGCCGGCGATCACCGGAGATGACCTCTTCGACGCCGCGATCGCCGCGGAGGAGCTCTTCCACCAGACCTCGCTGGGACCTGCGGTGCCTGCCACCTACCGGCGGCTCGCCGATCTCGACCCGCAGCGGCTGGCCATCATGCACGGCTCGTCGTACGACGGTGACTGCTCGACGCTGCTGCGCGCACTCGCCGACGCCTACGAGCACCGCTTCGGTTGCGGGGAGGCCGCGGTCGCGGCCCAGCCACTGCCGGCTCACGACGATCTCGTGGGGGCGTGAGGGCATGAGCACGTCGACGGCCGGGCGGCAGGTTCCGCCGCCGCGCCGCCCGGCTCTCGACCGCGCGGTGGCGATGCGCTTGGCGCGCACCGAGTACGCGCGGCTGGCCGACCAGCTCCGCGAGCTGACCGACGACGACTGGCGCGCCCCTACAGCCTGTCCGGAGTGGGACGTGCACGCCATGGCGTGCCACGTCCTCGGCATGGCGGAGATGGCCGCGTCGCCCCTGGAGGCACGTCGGCAGACGGGGGCCGCGGCCGCAGCCGGTGGGGTGTTCATCGACCGGCTCACCGCGCTGCAGGTCGACAAGCACCGGCACCGCTCGCCATCCGACGTCGTGGCGCGTCTGGCGGCCTTTGGGCCGAAGGCGGCTCGCGGCCGCCGCATGATGCCGGGGTTGCTGCGCCGCCGACCGATGCCGCAGGAGCAGCCCCTCGACGAGACCGGCACCGTGACCGAGACGTGGACCATGGGCTACCTGACCGACGTGATCCTCACCCGCGACCCCTGGATGCACCGCAGCGACATCGCGGCGGCGACCGGCCGCCCGATGACGCTGACGCCGGAGCACGACGGCGTTCTCGTGGCCGACGTCGTGGCCGAGTGGGCGCAGCGGCACGGGTCGCCCTGCCGGCTCACCCTCACCGGCCCTGCCGGAGGCAGCTGGGGCTTCGGTGCGGACGGACCCGAGCTGCAGCTCGACGCGGTGGAGTTCTGCCGCACCTTGTCGGGTCGCGGCAACGGCGAAGGGCTCCTCGCGACGCGAGTGCCGTTCTGACGCTGACGTGCGCCCAGCGGCTTCACGTCAGAGCGACCCGCACTCCGCAGATGGTGCGCTGTTCACCGCGTCGTTCCGCGTCGGCTGCCGCGAGCGTCACGGAGACGAGGGAGTCGACCGGGCCCTCGACGAACAGCACCGTCGCGTTGTCCAGCTCCAGCCTGCCGTCGGTCGAGGGGCAGCCGGTGATGGCGGCCCACCGCTCGGCGGTCCGCTGCGGGTCGCGGGCCTGTACCTCGACCGCGGTGATGCCACTCACGACGTCGGTGCGCCGGGCTCGTTGCCAGTCGGCACCGGCAGGGCCCCACGGTCCGTCGGGGTCCTCGCCGCCGGGCTGCCAGTCGATCTCCAGGAACGAGCCGCCGGTGTCGCTCGGATGCAGCTGCATGATGCGGTAGCCGTCGTGGTCCTGAGCGTCGACGACAGTGCGTACGCCGAGAGCCTCGGCCCGCCGGCGTACGGCAGGCTGATCGTCGGTGTGGCAGATGACCATGTAGCCGCCGTCGCCGCCGAGTCGTTCAAGCTGCCGGCCGGCGGCGGTGCCCTCGCGCGTCGGCGCGACCACCTCGATGAACTGGTTGCCCACCGGGAGCACGGCGTTGTGCAGGCCGAAACGCGCGACGCCCGGGTCGCGGAAGGCGATCTCCAGGCCGTACGCCTCGTGCAGGTCGCGCACGACGGACTCGAGGTCGGCGGCGACGAGTGCGATCTGGCGCAGCCGGATCCAGCTCATGTGAACCTCGGCTCCCGCTTCTCGAGGAACGCACGGAACGCCTCCGCGGTGTCGGCGCTGGCGGCGATCCGCAGGTGTCGCTCCGCTTCGTAGTCGACGAAGTCCGGAAGGCCCATGCGTTCGGCCGCGAGGTAGTTCTGCTTCAGCCCGCGCAGCGCAGTCGGTGACTTCTTGAGTAGTCCGGCGAGCACGCCCTCGGTGTCCGCGCGGAACGACTCATCGGCGTACACCCGGGCGACGAGCCCGATGCGCAGTGCTTCCTCGGCGCCGACCTTGCGCGGCAGGAACGACAGCTCGCGTGCGCGTGCCGCGCCGATGAGACGCGGCAGGGTCCAGGGGATCGCCATGTCGCCGGCGACGGCCACGTCGAGAAATGCGGTGTTGAGCTTTGCCGAGGCGGCCATGAGCCGCAGGTCGCAGGCCAGCGCCCAGCCGAGCCCCGCGCCCGCGCAGGCGCCGTTGATCGCGGCGACGGTGACCGCGGGGATCTCGTGCAGCAGCGTGGCGACAGCGAACTCGCGGGAGGTGAGCCGCTCGTCGACGGCTCCTGTGGTGAAGTGGTTGAGGTCGGCGCCGGGGCAGAATGCTCTGCCTTCGCCCGTCAGGACGAGCACGCGCACCGATGGGTCCGAGCCCGCGAGTTCCACGGCGTCGCGGGCCTCGCGGACCATCCGGTTCGTCATGCCGTTCATGGCGTCCGGCCGGTCCAGGGTCAGCCGGGCGAGGCCGCCGTCGACCCCGTAGCGGATCGTCTCGAAGTCGGTCACGTGCCCAGCCTCGGGAACGTCGCCGGTCGCTTCTCCAGCAACGCCGCCGCGCCCTCCTTCGCGTCGACCCGGTCGAGCGCGGCGTACTGCACCGTGTCGATCTCGCGCAGCGCCGCCCGGTAGCCGACGCCGCCGAGGTGTTCGTAGACGAGCCGCTTGGTGTCGGCGAGCGACGCCGGTGACACGTTGTCGGCCAGGTCCTCGACGTAGCGGCGCGCGGAGGCGAGCAGGTCGTCCGGCTCGACCACCTGCTGCACGAGGCCGATCCGGTGCGCCTCCGCCGCGTCGATCCGCCGCGACGTCCACAGGAGGTCCAGCGCGGCGCCGGCACCGAGCAGGCGCGGGAGGATCCACGTCGTGCCGTGCTCGGCGATCAGCCCGCGCTTGGAGAAGATCGAGGTGAACGAGCCCGCGGACGACGCGATCCGGACGTCGGACATGACCGCCAGCACGAAGCCGCCGCCGGCGGCGACCCCGTTGACCGCGGCGATGACCGGCTTCGGGATCTCGAGCAGCCAGGTGAACAGGCCCGGCACCTCGCCGGTCTCCCGGCGCGACGACGAGCCGGCGGTCGTGGTCTCGGCGAGCACGGACGCGTCGAGCCCGGAGCAGAACCCCCGCCCCGCACCGGTGACGACGATGCCGACGACGCTGCGGTCCTGCGCCGCGGACGTCACCGCCTCGCGGAACTCCGCGAGCATCGGATAGGTCAGCGCGTTCAGCTTGTCGGGCCGGTCGAGCGTGATGACGGCGACGGGGTCGTCGACCTGGTAGCGGATCTCGGCCATGGCCGGAGACTAGCCCCGGACCCGCCGTACGCCGACCTATGCTGACGCCGCCGGAGCGTGCCTCCGGATCCCCGTCGCGTTGCTGATCCGGAGGACGGTTGTCCACGATCGAGCACCACCGCCCGCACCACATGCGGACGCTGGCGGTGCTCAGCCTCGCCGGCCTGGCCTACGCCCTCGCGCAGACGACCGTCGTCCCCGCGCTGCCCGAGCTCATGCGCGGGTTGCACACCGACGAGAGCGGCGTCACCTGGACGGTGACGGCCTACCTCATCGCGGCCGCGGTGTTCACGCCGTTGCTCGGCCGGCTCGGCGACATCTACGGCAAGCGGCGGCTGCTGGTCGTCGCGCTGCTCGTCTTCGCCGCCGGATCGCTTGTGGCGGCGGTGTCGTCGCAGCTGTGGGTCGTCGTCGCCGGGCGGGCCGTCATGGGCGTCGGCGGCGGCATCTTCCCGCTGTGCTTCTCGATCATCCGGGACGAGTTCCCGCGCGACCAGGTCGGCCGTGGGGTCGGCCTGATGTCGGCGATCGCCGGCATCGGCGGCGGGCTCGGGCTGATCGTCGGTGGGCTGCTCGTCGACTACACGTCGTACCACTGGATCTTCTGGCTGGGCGGGCTGATGGGTGCGGGCGGGGCACTGGCGGCGCAGGTCGCGGTGCCCGAGTCGCCGGTGCGCACGCCGGCGCGTCTCGACGTGCGCGGTGCGCTCGTGCTCGCCGTCGGTCTGACGCTTCCGCTCATCGCGATCTCGCAGGCGAGCGAGATCGGCTGGGGCGCGCCGCGCACGCTCGGGCTGATCGGGGTGGGTCTTGCGGTGCTCGTCTTCTGGGTCTGGCTGCAACGGCGTACGCCGCAGCCGCTGGCCGACATCGCCGCCCTGGTCAAGCCGCCGGTGCTGATGACGAACGTCGCGACTCTGTTCGTCGGCTACGGCATGTTCGGCTCGTTCATCCTGATCCCGACGCTGGCCCAGGCGCCGACGTCGACCGGCTACGGGTTCGGTGTCGACGCGACGCGCGCCGGCCTGCTGCTGCTGCCTGGCTCGTTGTCGATGCTGGCGTTCGGTCCGATCTCCGGCATCATCGGCAGCCGCTACGGCAACAAGCTGCCGTTGACGGTCGGCAGCTGCGCCACTGCTCTCGGTCTCGCGCTGCTGGCCGTCGCCCACAGCACGCAGCTGGAGGTGCTGCTGTTCAGCATCCTGATGTCGGGTGGCATCGGGCTGGCCTACGCGGCGATGCCCAACCTGATCCTCGAGGCGGTGCCGGCACATCAGACCGGGGAGGCGACCGGCTTCAACGCGCTGGTGCGTTCGGTCGGTTCCTCGCTCGGGTCGCAGGTGTCGGCGACGATCCTCGCGGCCAGCACGGTTGCCGGGCTCGCGCAGGACTCCGGTTTCACGCACGCGTTCGCGGTCTCCGCGGGCGTTGCAGTCTGCGCGGGTGTGGTGGCAGCGATGATCCCGTCGGCACGTCAGGGTCGTCGCGGGTCGGCCCTCGACGAGATGGGTGCCGCGTCGCCACTGGGCGACCCGGCACTCGCGCAGGAAGAGTTCTGACCGCTGTCAGTCAGATGACGCGGCGCCGCGCGCGCGGGAAGAAGCGGCGCGCCCAGAGCGCGACGTAGACGAGCGCCACCAGGACCGGGACCTCGATCAGTGGGCCGACCACGCCCGCCAGCGCCTGGCCGGACGTCACGCCGAACACGCCGATGGCAACTGCGATGGCGAGCTCGAAGTTGTTGCTCGCAGCCGTGAAGGCCAGGGTCACGGTGCGGTCGTACGGCAGCCGGATGACCTTGCCGAGGGCGAACGAGCCGGTCCACATGAGCGCGAAGTAGGCGAGCAGCGGCAGGGCGATCCGGGCCACGTCCGCGGGCCGGTGAGTGATGGTGTCGCCCTGCAGCGCGAACAGCACGACGATGGTGAAGAGCAGCCCGTACAGCGCCAACGGTCCGATCCGAGGCAGCAGCGTGGTCTCGTACCAGTAGCGGCCGTGGGTGCGCTCGCCGACGGTGCGCGTGACGTAGCCCGCCACGAGCGGTACGCCGAGGAAGATGGCGACGCTTTCGGCGATGCTGCCGACCGAGACGTGCAGGCCTGCGGTCGACAGCCCGAGCCAGCCGGGCAGCAGCTGCAGGTAGAAGTAGCCGAGGCCGGCGAACGCGACGATTTGGAAGATCGCGTTGAGTGCGACGAGCACGGCCGCTGCCTCGCGGTCACCGCCGGCGAGGTCGTTCCAGATCAGCACCATGGCGATGCAGCGTGCGAGCCCGACGATGATGAGCCCGGTCCGGTAGGCGGGCTGGTCGGGCAGCAGTGTCCAGGCGAGACCGAACATGACCGCAGGTCCGACGACCCAGTTCAGGACCAGTGAGCCGACGAGCAGCCGGCGGTCGCGGGTGATGCGGCCGAGCTGGCCGTAGCGCACCTTGGCCAGCACCGGATACATCATGATCAACAGCCCGGCGAAGATCGGTGCGGACACCCCGCGGGTCACCTGCGCACCGTTGAGCGCATCAGCAACGCCGGAGACGCCGCGACCCAGCCCCAGGCCGAGGCCCATCGCGGCGAGGATCCACACCGGTAGGAATCGGTCCAGCAGCGACAGTCGCGCCACCACCGGCGCTGCCGCATCCGACCGAGGCGATTCGGTGAGCACATCGCTCACGACGTGCCGACTTCTGCGAGCAGCGAGCTGAGGGCGGTCAGCGCCTCCGGGCGTGCGCGGTAGTAGACCCAGGTGGCGCGGCGTTCGCGGTCGACCAACCCGGCGTCGTGCAGCACCTTGAGGTGGTGGGAGATCGTGGGCTGGGACACGTCGAAGGCCGGGGTGAGGTCGCAGACACACGCCTCCCCGCCGGCGTGCGACGCGATGAGTGACATCAGCCGTAGCCGCACCGGGTCCGCCAGCGCTTTGAGCAGCGGCACGACCGCTTCTGCCTGGGTGGCGGTGAGTGGCTCACGGGCGAGGGGCGAGCAACATGCCGCCGTCTCGACCGCCGACAGCTCGCTCAGTTTCGACACTCGTCTATGTTGACAGACCTCGATGCCTGTGGCAATCTGTGCTAGCGAAGACATAGATGTTTATCGATACAGGAGGCTTCGGTCATGGCCCGGATCCAGCTGGCGCTGAACGTCGACGACATCGACGAGGCGGTCGCGTTCTACTCGAAGCTGTTCGACACGGCGCCCGCGAAGACCCGTCCCGGCTACGCCAACTTCGCGGTTGCCAACCCGCCGCTCAAGCTCGTGCTGCTCGAGAACCCCGGCCAGGGCGGCACGCTCAACCATCTCGGCGTCGAGGTGGAGTCGACCGACGCCGTTGACGCCGAGCAGTCGCGTCTCGCCGAGCACGGTCTTGCCTCCGTCGACGAGCGCGAAACGACCTGCTGCTACGCCAAGCAGGACAAGTTCTGGGTCGAGGGCAGCCCCGCCGGCGAGCGGTGGGAGATCTACACGGTGCTCGCCGACAGCCCGACGTTCTTCGGCGACAGCAGCGACGACCCGGCCTGCTGCTCCACCGACGCGACCACGGAGACCGCGGCTGCCTGCTGCTGAACCAACGTCCCGGTCCGGGTGCCGACGTTGCCCGCGCGGGTGGTCCCGTGGGACACTGCCGGGCCATGTCGCTGGCCCGCATGCGTTCTGTCGTGCTCGACTGTGCAGACCCGCGGACGCTCGCCGAGTTCTACCGAGGCCTCGTCGGCGGAGAGATCGCATTCGAAGATGACGACTGGGTCGTGCTGACCGTCGACGGGTGGCGCCTGGCGTTTCAGCTGGCCGAGGACTTCGCTGCGCCGACGTGGCCGACCGGTGAGCGGCCGCAGCAGTTCCATCTCGACCTGACCGTCGACGACGTCGACGCGGTCGAACCCGAGGTGCTCGCGCTCGGCGCCACCAGGCATCACATCCAGCCGGGCGAGGAGGCAGGCGATCCCTTCCGGGTCTACCTCGATCCCGCCGGCCACCCGTTCTGCCTCTGCTGGGGCTGAGCGCAGAGCGCGGCCGTGGCGGCACGGCCCCTGCTGCCGAACGCGCGCCGTGGTGCCGGCCTCATCGGCCGCCGGTCCTCGCGGCACCGAAGAACTAAGTTGCCGACCTTGGGCGTTACACCCGTCAACGAGGCGGAGGTCCTCGTGCGCACCCGGCAGGTCGGTGCGCAGGGCGGGGGGCTTGTCGCGGGTCATCGACCGGCGCCCCGCCAGGTTGGCCAGCGAAGGTCTTGACTCTCCCCCTACGGGAGGCCCGAGAACAGCGTCATGGAGCACTTCGGTGCCAGACCTTCAAGGAGAGCCATGACGGACTACCAGCGGATCGCCGCCGACTACCTCAACGCGTGGAACGCACCCGACGACGCTTCGTGCGAGGAGCGGGTGCGAGCGCTCTTCTCCGAGTCGGTGTCCTACGTCGACCCGCTCGTCGATGTGCAAGGGCATGACGAGCTCGCGGCCACGATCGGGGCAGTGCGCAGCCAGTTTCCAGACTTCGCCTTCAGGCTGAGCGGCCAGGTCGATGGTCATCACCGGCAACTCCGGTTCGCGTGGGAGCTGGGGCCGACAGGCGCACCGGCGCCGGTCGCGGGCTTCGATGTCGCCGTGCTCGATGACGACGGCCGAATTCAGCAGGTGCGCGGCTTCCTCGACCGGGTGCCGGCTCAGGGATAGCCGAGTCGGCTCTCCGGATGGCGCCGGTCCGCGCGGCCGGCGTCATCCGTGCCGAGGCGCGCCACTACGGGCCGTCGTCATGGTGCACGTTTCCCGGACCCACCCGGTCACGCGATTCGCGTCTGAGCCCGGCTAGATCAGCTGGCCGCGCTTTCTGCTCAGGTAGGCGCGCTCGGCGGAGTTCTGGGTGGCGGCGATGGCGGCGTCGTACTGCTCGCGGGCTTCGGCGCTGCGGCCGAGCCTGCGCAGCAGGTCGGCGCGGGTGGCGTGCCATGCGTGGTAGCCGGCGAGGGGCAGCCGGTCGACTTGTGCGAGGGCGACGTGCGGGCCGTCGATCTCCGCGACGGCCACCGCGCGGTTGAGCGCGACGATCGGCGATGGGTCCAGCAGCCTCAGCTGGTCGTAGAGGGCGACGACCTGCGACCAGTCCGTGTCGGCCGCCGTCGGGGCGTCAGTGTGCACCGCGTTGATCGCCGCGAGGATCTGGTAGCGGCCAGGCCGGTTGCTCGACAGGCACTCACGGACCAGCCGGTGCCCTTCCTCGACCAGTGACCGGTCCCAGGCGGTGCGATCCTGTTCGGTGAGGGGGACCAGCTCTCCGTTCCGGACACGCGCGGCGCGCCGGGCCTCGGTGAGCACCATCAGTCCGAGCAGGCCGGTCACCTCCGGCTCGTCAGGCATCAGCTGCCGCACGACGCGCGTGAGCCGGATCGCTTCGCCGGTGAGCTCGGCGCGGACCGGGTCGCCGTCGCCGGTGGCGAGGTAGCCCTCGTTGAAGATCAGGAAGAGCACGGTGAGCACACCGCTGAGCCGCTCGGGCAGGTCGGTGGCCTGCGGCACGCGGTAGGGCACGTTCGCCGCGGCGATCTTCTTCTTCGCCCGGGTGATGCGCTGGGCCATGGTCGGTTCGGGGACGAGGAACGCCGCGGCGATCTCGGCCACGGTCAGCCCACCGAGGAGGCGCAGCGTCAACGCTGTGCGCGCCTCCTCAGCCAGGGCCGGGTGGCAGCAGGTGAACAGCAGCCGCAACCGGTCGTCCTCAACCGGTCCGGTGGGTGCGTGGGGCGAGTCGTCGTACAGCATGGCAGCCGCCTGATGCTTGGCGTCGCGCTTCGCTTCGCGGCGCAGTCGGTCGACCGCCCGGTTGGCCGCCGTCGTGGTGAGCCAGCCGCCGGGGTTCGGCGGGACCCCGCTGTCCGGCCAGGTCTCGAGGGCAGTGACCAACGCCTCGCCGGCCGCCTCTTCGGCGACGTCGATGTCGCCGAAGCGGCGGACAAGCGAGGCGATGACACGGCCGTACTCCTCGCGGAACACCCGCTCGACAGCTTCGGCCTCGCGACGCATCTCTGTGCCGGAGTCGTGGTGGCTCAGGCCAGGCCCTCGAAGGGGCGCACCTCGACCTTGCCGCCACACGCCTTGGAACCCTGGGCGGCGAGGCTGAGCGCGACGTCAAGGTCGGGAGCCTCGATCACCCAGAACCCGCCGATGATCTCCTTGGTCTCGAGGTACGGTCCGTCGGTCATGACCGGCGTCGGACCCCGGCCGTCGACCACGGTCGCCGTGGCTGCCGGTTCCAGACCACCGGCGAAGACCCAGTAGCCGTCGGCCTTGAGCTTCTCGTTGAACTCGCCGGTCCGCGCGAACGCCTCCTCCATCTCTTCTTTGGAGGTGTAGTTGCCGAACTCGTTGCGCTCGGCCGGGCCGTGCACGCTCAGCAGGTAGTGCGCCATGTCTCTACTCCCGGTTCAGAGCGGTCCCGGTGACCGCCACTTACCCTCACTACGAACGACGTCCCGCCGATACGACAGCCTCCGACAAGCGAGTACGGCGCGTCGTCGCGTTTGTATCGCGGGGACCGATGAGCGGGCGGGACCGTCGGCGGAGGCTCCGTCCCCATTTCGCCGGCAGCAGATGTCCGGCGGCGCTACCGTCCCAACCATGGGTTTGATATTTCGCAGCCGCAAGCGCACCGGTCGCAACTCCTGGCTGAACGTCAGCAAGCGAGGTGCTTCGGTCTCCGAGCGGGTGGGGCCGGTGACCGTCAACAGCCGCGGCGGGATGCGAATCCGGCTCGGAAAGGGCTTGAGCTGGCGGATCAAGTAGGCCGCTCCGATGGTTACGCGCCGGTCCGCGTTAGCTGTACGCACTTACGTGCCGTGTAAGTGACGTCGCGGATCAGTCAGGGTCGGTGACGCGACGCCGGCTGGAGCCATACTTCGACCGGTTGATCGGTCTTGGCCGCGGCCGCGATCCAGTCGTCGATTGCCGCGATCAGCTTGCCGATGCCGCGCCTGGTGCGGGGGAACGTCCGGCTGCTCGTGAACAGGACACCAGGCCCGGCGGGGTCGTCGACGACAAGTGCACGGAAGTCGCGGACGTTCTCTGTCACGACGCGGCAACTGTGCTCGCGTGCCCATGCCAGCAGTTCCGGGTCGGTCATGGCTCGCAGCTGTGGATCCTCGGCGACCGCGACGACGTCGTGGCCACGCTCGCGCAGCTGCGTCGCAATGACCAGGGGGAACATCTCGTCGAGAAGGAGACGCGCTGCGGGTCCGGTGCTCACGAGAGCAGACGCTGCCTGATGTGCCACTCCTCCTCGGCGGCGCGGGACTCCGCCTCGCGGTCCTCGATCTCGGCGTCGATCTCGTCGGAATACGCCGCGTAGTAGCGCAGCGCCGTCTCGATTCGCGCGGCAGGCAGGTCGAGCCTCTCGGCGATCGCCGTCACCGCCCGTGCCCCTCGCGGGTCGATCTCCTTCGCGACGGTGACGACTTCCCAGATGTCAGGGCCCAGGGCAAGGGCTGCCCGTCGCCCAGCGGGGCCGTCTTTGAACACGACGCCGGGATGCTCGGCCATCCGCAGTCCCTCATCGACCAGCAGCTGGGCCAGTCCGGACGGTGTCGCTCCGGGCACCGTCTGCGCCCTGCGCCGCAGTCGATCCAGCACGGCACTATCGAATCTGATCGACAGCGGCGTACTCATGTAGCAATTGTAGCGCGCGCGCTACACAGGCCAATTCGCAAGGTTGGCAAGATCCGCAAGCGCCGATCCGAGGCTGGACCGCCTACAGCTTCGCCTTGCATGCTTGGCCGGTTGCGAGAAACGGAGAGGCAGGTCATGGCCGAGAGCATCAACCGCGGTTTTGCGCGACGGCTCCGCGAGGAGAGTGAGCGGTCCAAGGACTCGCCCTATCCGGCGGGAACGAGTGGCAGTCGCCCCAATAGAGATCGGACCTCGGTCCCAGCCGAGACAACCTCGTCACGCAACCGCGTTGATGTACGTGCCGACCAGGACGAGGAACGAGAAGGCGACACCGGCGATCCACCCCAGTGCCAGCAGTCGCAACCGGCGCAGCCGGGCGCCAGCAACACCGACCAGTAACGCTGCCGCGAACACGGCCACCCAGACCGCGGTGTGATGCGTGTGGGTGATGCCTTCCCCAACCGCGACGACTGCAACGACCGCGGCAAGGAACATCGCCAGACCGAGCATTGTGTACTCGTACAGCGAAGGAGGCACCTGTTCGCTCTCCGCGTCGCGCACGTCCCGCCTGCGCACGTGCTTGTCCAGCTCTTGCCATACCTGGCTCGTCACGCTGTCGGCAAGTCCCTCTTGGGCCAAGGATCTGCGCCACTCATCGGCGGCGTGTCCGTGCAGCACCGCTGCATCGCCGCATCGAGTGCGGTCGGCGCCGGTGGCATCCGGGGCGCCCCAAAGAATCACGACTGGGTGCACGGTCTCTACGCCGTAGCTCTTCAACCACAGCCAGAGATCGTGGGCGTTGTCGGTGGCCTGCTGCGCCGCTTTGATGACTCGTCCGCCTGGACCTGAAATCTCCCAGGGGTCAGCGCCCCATTTGGTCTCGACGGCATAGACGCCGCCAGGCCCGATTAGGACGTGGTCGATATCGCGTTGCTTCAGCATGACGTGGTTGAGCACCCGCCACCCGCGTCGCCGCAGCTTCCGCAGCTCAGAGGCCGTCCACTGCTCAGCCAGATCGCCCATCATGGTCGACGCCGTCCCGGTCGCCTGCGCTACCCAGAACGCGACCGCGCCCAGGTCACCCGCTACGACCAGCCCGGCGCAGAAGGCCCGAAACTGACCGTCCGGCATGAACCAGAGTGCCAGCGAGCCAAGGGCTAGCGGCAGACTCGCCATAAGCGCCAGGTAGCGCCAGTGGTTGCGTGCTGTGCTCCCGCTGCAACCAGGAAAAGGGAGCACGGCTCTAGTCGGCGTGCGTAGGGTCGTGGGGCCAGCATTTCGATTCGGCCGACTTCGCTCGTCAGAATGACCAGCGTGCGAAGCTCGACCGCGTGACCGACCCTCTGGCCGAAGGCGTGTACGAGTCGCTTCGAACCTCGGGTTTGGAAGGCGCCCTCGCGCTCGTCCGCGACCTCGAGCCGAGATTCGCCCCGGTTGATCCGGCGGACGCTCCCGACGTCCTCGCTCGCCACGTGGCTCGGGCAGTACGCCGGCTGCTCGCTGACGAGCGCGACGAGGGGAAGCAGGCGGCGATCATCAACGAGTTGATGGACGTCGTGCACGCGCCCGACGAGCGGCTTGTCGATGGCCTCGAGCAACTGGTCCTCCTCACCCGGGCCATCGCCCCGGGCGTGTACGAGTTACAGCGGCCAGCAACCCCGCTGTCGTCCGCGGCCCTGCTCACCAACGGGCCGGACGAGCCCACCCTCGGCTCGGAACTAAGGGCGGAGCTGTCCAGCGCGGACCGGGTTGACCTGCTGTGCGCCTTCATCCGCTGGCACGGGCTACGCGTCTTGGAGGAGCCGCTACTCCGGCTGCGTGACCGCGGCGTCCGCCTGCGGGTCATCACCACGACCTACGTCGGTGCGACCGAGCGGCGGGCTATCGACGAGCTCGTCCGACGCTTCGGCGCCGACGTACGCATCACCTACGAGACCCAGTCCACCCGCCTTCACGCCAAGGCATGGCTGCTGCGGCGCAATTCCGGTTTCGACACCGCGTTCGTCGGCAGCTCCAACCTGTCGAGGTCGGCGCTCGTCGACGGCTTGGAGTGGAACGTTCGGTTGTCGGGTGTCGCGACGCCGGAACTGCTGCGAAAGTTCGCCGCGACGTTCGACACCTACTGGGCTGATCCGGCGTTTGTGCGGTACGACCCGGCCAGCGACGCGGACCGGCTCGATGACGCGCTGGCGCGTGCCGGTTCCCGAGGCGCCTCGTCCGCCGACATCACGCTGTCCGGTCTGGAGGTCCGCCCCCTGCCCCACCAGACCGAGATCCTCGAGGCACTCGAGGCCGAGCGGGAGATCCATCACCGGCACCGCAACCTTGTCGTCGCGGCAACGGGCACCGGCAAGACGGTCGTCGCCGCGCTGGACTATCGACGGCTTCGGGAGCAGCGGGACGGCCAGGCGCGTCTGCTGTTCGTCGCCCACCGGCAAGAGATCCTGCAGCAGTCGCTTCGGATGTACCGGGAAGTGCTCGCGGACGGCGCATTCGGCGAGCTGTACGTCGCGGGCAACCGGCCCGAGCGGTGGAGCCACGTCTTCGCCAGCGTTCAGTCGCTCGCCTCGTACGGCGTCGACCGGATTGAGCCGAACCACTTCGACGTCGTGGTCATCGACGAGTTCCACCATGCGGAAGCACCTACCTACCGCCGTCTGCTCGACCACCTTCAGCCGGCGGAGCTACTCGGCTTGACGGCCACGCCCGAACGCGCCGACGGTGTCGACGTCCGCTCGTTCTTCGACAACCGTGCCGCCTACGAGCTGCGGCTCTGGGACGCCCTCGCGGCGGACCTGCTGGTGCCGTTCCATTACTTCGGCGTCGCAGACGATGTCGATCTGAGCGGCATCGAGTGGAAGCGCGGGCAGTACGACGTCTCACTTCTCGACCGGGTCTACACCGGCAACGACGCCCGAGCCGCGAAGGTGCTGCGGACCCTTCGGGACAAGGTCACCGACGTCGGCACCATGCGTGCTCTTGGCTTCTGCGTGTCCATCGCGCACGCCGGGTACATGGCCGAGGTCTTCCGCCGAGCAGGCATCCCGGCGCTTGCAGTGTCCGGCGACACCGCGAACACCGCCCGCGCGGACGCGCTTCGCCAGCTGCGACAGCGAGAGGTGAACTGCCTGTTCGCCGCCGATCTGTTCAACGAGGGACTCGACGTCTCTGAGGTCGACACGGTTCTCTTCCTACGGCCGACGCAGAGCGCGACGATCTTCCTGCAGCAGCTCGGCCGCGGGCTGCGGCGGGCTCCTGGCAAGGCCGTGCTCACCGCGCTGGACTTCATCGGCCAGCATCGGCGCGAGTTCCGCTTCGACGTCCGCTACCGGCCACTGACCGGCTCCACCCGTAAGGGTCTGGAACGGCAGATCGAGACCGGCTTCCCCTTCCTGCCCTCCGGCTCGCAGCTGATCCTCGACCGGGTAGCCCAGCAGATCGTCCTCGACAACGTGCGTCGGCAATTGCGCCTCACCCGCAAGCAGCTCGTCGCCGACCTGCGCTCCTACGGTGACCTCAGCCTTGCCCAGTACCTGGGTGAGTCCGGCCGCGATCTCGCGGACGTCTACCGCGGCAACGGCTCATGGACCGGGCTACGACGTGACGCGTCCCTACCGACGCTACCGCCGGGGCCGGACGACGAAGCGCTCCTGCGCCGGGTCTCCTCGCTCGCCCACGTGGATGACCCGGAACGGGCCGACCTCTACTCCACCCTCGCCGAGCCGGCGGGCCCGGACTACCAAGAACTCGATGAACGCCAGCAGCGGCTCGCGCGGATGCTCTTCTTCACGCTGTGGCCCAACCGAGGCGGCTTCACGTCGTACGCCGACGGCCTCGCCCACCTTCGGCGCCACCCGGCCGTCTGCGCCGAGCTGCGAGAGCTGATCGCGCTCGGGGTCGACCGCTCTCGGCACACACCACGGTCACTCGGCCAGGGCCTGCAGCACGTGCCCCTGCTCAGCCACGCGCACTACCGCCGCGAGGAGGCCCTCGCTGCGCTCGGCTGGGCCAACCTCGAACGATCGGCCCGCGGCAACATCACCGGGGTCGCCTGGGCCGAAGAGACCCAGACCGACGCGTTGCTGATCAACCTGCGCAAGACCGAGCACGAGTTTTCGCCGACCACGATGTACCGCGACTACGCCATTAGCCCGGAGCTGTTCCACTGGGAATCCCAGAACGCCACCTCCACGACTTCCGAGGCTGGCCGGCGGTACCTGGGGCAAGCAGGTCGCCGGACCCACGTCGTGCTCTTCGTCCGCGAGTCACCCACCGACGATCTCGGCGCGGCACCGTTCCTGTGCCTCGGCCAAGCCACGTACGTCGACCACCGCGGCGAGCGACCGATCGCGATCACCTGGCACCTCGACCGCCCGATGCCGGCGGACACATTCCGCGTAGCCAGCGTTGTGGCGTCCTGACCCGGCTGACCGTCCCGCGTTCGATGAGTGCATGGTGCGCTAACTGACAATATGCACCTCCTTATTGGAGGTTCTGGGTTAACCTCTAATAAGGAGGTGGACTTGTCGAAGCTTCTGCGTCGTCGCTGGCCGAGTGAGATGGCCGGCACCGGCGTCCCGCGGCGCGACCGCCGGTCATGCGACTACGAAGCGTACGTGCCGGACTCCTTGCTCGTCCGTCACTTTGTCTTCGACGGCGCGGTGGCCGCCGATCTGGCAGACGCCGAAGCCGCAATCTCCCGCCTGAACATTGACGCGGTGGCGCTAATGGACACGGAGGCCCTCGCCCGAATCTTGCTCCGCGCCGAGGCGGTCGCCTCCTCACGAATAGAGGGGCTCGAGGTCGGACCGCGACGCCTGCTGCATGCGGAGGCCGCACGGCGCGGGCACGACCCATCAGCCGATGTCACCGCGGCCGAGGTGCTCGGGAACATCGACGCGATGGTGCACGCTCTCGACGCGGTCTCCGAGCAGGACCCGATCACTGTCGATCTGCTCCTCGAAGTCCATCGGCGGCTACTCGCGGACACCAGCATCCGTGAACACGGCGGACGCTTTCGTAACGAGCAGAACTGGATCGGGGGAAGCTCCTACAACCCGTGTTCCGCCGCGTTTGTGCCTCCTCCGCACGAACTCGTCCGCGATCTCATGGACGACCTCTGCGCGTTCTGCGACACCGACGACCTTCCAGCCGTCGCGCAGGCCGCGATCGCTCACGCCCAGTTCGAAACGATTCATCCATTCGTCGACGGCAACGGGCGCACGGGACGCGCGCTCATCCACCTCGTGCTGCGTCGACGTGGATTAGCACCACGGGTGCTGCCGCCAGTGTCCTTGGTCCTTGCCACGCGGGCCACCAGCTACATCGCCGGGTTGACCGCGTTCCGCTATGTAGGGCCGCCGACCGGGACGCAGGCACGCGAGGGTCTGAATGAGTGGGTCGGAGAGTTCGCGGCTGCCTGCACCCGTGCAGTTGAAGATGCATTCGCCTTCGAGGCCAAGACGACAGAGCTCGAGCAGCAGTGGCGCGCTCAGTTGTCTCCCGTTCGTGCGAACTCAGCCCTTGACCTATTACTCCGAGCCCTACCCGGCGCACCGGTCATCACCGTCGAAAGCGCCGCTGCGCTCATCGGGCGCACGTACAAGCCCGCTAACGACGCCATCCAGCGCATGGTGGAGGCCGGCGTTCTACGTCAGGTGACTATCGGTCGGCGCAATCGGGCGTTCGAAGCGCCTGAAGTGATTGCGGCATTCACGGACCTGGAGCGACAGCTCGCCAGTCCGGAAGGCAACACGCGAACGAGCAAGCCCAGCCGTCCGGTACCTGCTCGCCGTCGGACATGACCTTGCGACTGAACCCTTGCCTCCGCAACTCACGGTCAGCATGATCAGGCCGGGCCGGCTGCTTTGGCGAACTGCAACCGAACGCTGCTGTCCGGAAGCCGGCCCCTGACCTCGGCTTCTGGCGCGATCCAGGAGCGGGCAGAACCGACTTTGGCTCCCCATTTGGGCTCTCGAGCCATGATCAACGATCTTGCCGACATTGTGATCATTCGCTGACCTGCACCAACGTGGCGCGCTCGGAGGGACTCGAACCCCCAACCTTCTGATCCGTAGTCAGATGCTCTATCCGTTGAGCTACGAGCGCCAGAATTAAGGCTGTGACCTGCGGGTTTGCTTGACTACATCCCTTCGGCTCGCGAGCACAGCGCTGGTACAGCAAGTGATTCGGGCCGTGACATCGACTCGAGGTATGACCAGTGTAGGACAGCTCGCGGAGCTGCTCCCGTCCTGGCAGCGGCGCCTCCGGGCTATGAACCGTGCGCCACGGACCATCGTCAGCTACCTGGAGGCCGGCCGCCAGTTCGTCGACTTCCTGGCGCGAACCGGAATGCCCGCGACGGCCGGCCGCGATCCGCCGCGAGCACATCGAGGCGTACATCGACGACGTGCTCGCGCGGCACTCACCGTCGACGGCCGCTAACCGCTACCGCTCCCTGCTGCGGCGCGTTGCATCCGGATGTCCCGTCGATGCTCGGCTATGGGCGAGCCGGCATGTGTGCCTCGTTAGGTGCCAGTGCGCGGTCGGTCTCTTCTCGCCTGGCGGCTTCGTTGGAGGTGCCGGTGACGCGGGCGGCATGGGCGGCCGTGGACAGCAGCCACACGACGAATGTGCCGACGAACAACCGCTGGGCGAGCCCGAACTGGCTGTTGCCGAGCACGGGGACGAGGAAGAACGTGGTGATACCAAGCGCGGCGAACGCCTTGGTCACGGTTGCGTGTGCCCGCCATGCCGGTTCACGGCGAAACCGGTAAGCGGCGGTGATCATCGCCACCAGAATGAGCAGGAAGGCGGCCAGCCCAGCCACGTTGTGAATGTTGCCGTGCACCGTGGTCTTGGCGCCGGTGCGGTCGGTGTGGAACGCCGCGGAGACGGGACCGGCCAGAACGGAGGCGAGGGCGAGGAGCAGCGGCGTGACACGCGCGTTGCGACTCGTGCGGTAGATGCTCACGGCGAGCAAGAAGATCCCGACGCCCAGTCCGCAGAACGCGATGATCATGGCGTTGCCGTCGGTTCCAAGGGCCAGCTCGCTGATCGCCTGCCGGGTGGGGCTGTAGTCGTGTCGCTGGATGAGGTTGAGCACGATCACGATCAGCGGGAACAACGACGTCAGCGCGACCGCGGCGGTGGCGAGGCCGCGGACGGGTCGGGTGGAGCTGTTCACGAGGGCACCTCCGGGTTGGGAACGGGGGCACGTTAGGCATCGCGGACGGCGCCGGTCGTCAGCCTTGAGGTGTCTATGGCGGATGACGTCGCCGGCCGGTTGTCGTCCCGGAGACGACACGGGTCATCTCGAAGGCGGACGTGCGAGGCGGTTTGGGTCGCTACGGTCGGGGTCCGTGGGAGCGCAGACACTCGCCGTACCGGCGCCACGGGTCGCGTGGCCAGCAACGGAGCTCGTGCTTCCGGTCGTGCTGGCGGTGATCGCGCAAGCGGATGTGTGGGCGCCGGCGTCGTACAACCTGGGTCACCTGGTGGGGCCAGCACCCGTGGTGGCGCTGCTCTACGCCGTGACCGCGCTGGCGCTGATCTGGCGCAAGCGCTTCCCGCTGGGCGTCCTGGCGTTCATCGTCACCGTCGACGCCGTCGAGTACCTCATTTTCGGTGCCCCCGAAGGACTCGGATCGCTGCTACCGACCGTGGTGGGCTTCTACGCCGTCGGCCGCTACGCCCGCACCAGCGCCCTCTCTGTGGCTGCGCCGTTGGCGCTGCTCGGCATTGCCGTCCACGAGCTGACGGACCCGGTCTTCACGTTGACCGGCTCGAACGCCGTCTTCTACGGCGTCGTCGCCGGCGCATGGCCGCTCGGACACGCGTTCCGGCGCCGTGCCGAACACACCCACCAGCTCCAGGCGCAGACCGCGGAACTCGTCGCGCACCGCGAACGACTGTCCCAGGAAGCAGCGAGTGCCGAACGGGCCCGCATCGCCCGCGAGCTGCACGACATCGTCGGACACGGGCTGAGCGTCACTGTGCTGCAGCTGGTCGCTGCCGCCGCCTTGCTCGAGAAAGAGCGCCCAGTCGAAGCGCGGACACGTCTGGCCACTACCGAGCAAACCGCCCGGCAGACGCTGACCGAGATGCGAAGGCTCCTCGGTCTGCTCGATGGACCCGACGACTCGACACTCACACCGCAACCCGGACTAGAGCACCTCGACGAGCTGGTCGAGGCGACGCGGCTGGCCGGTGCCGAGGTCACCGTCGAAGTCACTGGCCCGTTGGCTTCGCTGCCCCCGGGCCTCGGCTTGACCGCCTACCGCGTGTTGCAGGAGTCGCTGACCAACGTGCTCAAGCACGCCCGCCCGCCGATCTGCACCGTGCGCGTCACCCGCGACCTCGACGAACTCGTCGTCGAGGTCTGCGACGCGGGCCGAGCCGCCACACCCGCACCGGCCGGCCGCGGGCTCACCGGAATGCGCGAACGCGTCACCGTGTTCGGCGGTACTCTCATCGCCCACACCGTCCCCACCGGCGGGTTCACCGTTCGCGCCAGACTCCCGATCAACGACCGATGACCGCCGACATTCGCATCCTCATCGCAGACGACGAGGCGATCGTCCGCGACGGGCTGCGCACGATCCTCGATCTCGAAGACGACATGACCGTCGTCGGCGAGGCCGCAGACGGCGCGCAAGCGGTCACGGCCGCGCGCGAGCTCAGTCCAGACGTCGCGCTCGTTGACATCCAGATGCCCGGGCTGGACGGCATCGAGGCGACCCGACAGATGCTCAGGGCGCCGAACCCGCCACGGGTACTGGTCCTGACCACCTTCGACCGCAACGAGTACGTCTACGAAGCCATGAAGGCCGGCGCCAGCGGGTTCCTGCTCAAAGACGCCCGACGCCACCAACTCACCGACGCTGTTCGCACGGTCATCCGCGGTGAGACATTGCTCGCGCCCACGATCACTCGTCGCCTCATCGAGGAGTTCTGCGCCCGGCCATCCCCAGCCACGACGACACCGCCCGCACTCGCCGAACTGACACCACGCGAAGTCGAAGTACTCACCCTCATCGCCCGCGGGCACGCCAACGCTGCCATCGCCGCTGAACTCGTCGTAGCCGAGTCCACCGTCAAGACGCACGTCGCGCGAATCCTGGCGAAGCTCCACCTGAACGATCGCGCGCAAGCCGTTATCGCCGCCTACGAGAGCGGCCTAGTACGGCCCGGCACCCGCTGACACGCCTCGGGCTCAACAGGGGGAAAGGGCGTGAGGCCGTGCCCCCTCCACCGGGGGCCAGCTCCTGCAGCGCTGAAACACCGCCTCGACGCCGTCGGGGTCCTACGCTCGATCACGTGCAGCGGGTGTCGGTCGTCGGCAACAGCGGCAGCGGGAAGACCACGCTCGCCCGACAGCTGGCCGGGCGGCTCGGCGTTGCTCACGTCGAGCTCGATGCGATCTTCCACCAGCCCGACTGGCAGGAGCTGCCGGCCGCCGACTTCCGCGCGGCGCTGCAGGAGTTCGTCGAGCAGCCCGGGTGGGTGGTCGACGGCAACTACTCCACGGTGCAGGACATCGTCTGGGCACGGGCGGACACCGTGATCGTCCTCGACCTGCCACGGAGCCTGGTCATGCGCCGGGTCGCCCGGCGGACGCTGGGTCGACTCCTGCTGCGACGCGAGCTGTGGAACGGCAACCGCGAGCCCTGGTCGAACGTGCTCAGCGTTGACCCGCAGCGGTCGATCCTGGCCTGGGCGTGGACGCGCCACCACACCTACCAGGAGCGCTTCGCGCAGGCGCAGGTCGACCCCGCCAATGCACATCTACAGTTCCTCGTCCTGCATTCCCGGCGGGACGTCCGGTCGGTCGTTGCGGCGGCCGGTCCGGCAGCCACCTGACCACCAGTGGCGCGTCGTAGGTCCCGAGTAATGCCGGATGGCGGGAGCGACCGATGTGCCTTGCCGCTCAACTCGGAGTCGCGGCGCGGGTTGGCTCTTGTTGCGCTGCGACCTCTGCAAGCCGATGAAGGTCTTCACGCAGTGCGGCGCTGCGGTCGATGTGTGTGGGGTTGGTCCGGACGAGTAGCTGTTCGAGCCACCTGGGAAGCTTGGTGACTTGAAACGATTGCGTGATCCGCGTGCCGGCTTCCGTTGCTTCGAGGTCTACCCCGGATCGCGTGATTCGTGCTGCGGCCATGTGCCCCACCCCTTTGACGTCACGTGCGTTTGAGTGATCGATCGATCATGTAGCCGACCCAGGCCTCGTACGGATACAAGTCTGTTCTGCCGATTTCATGAGAACAGCGCTACCAGGGGAACTGCCACGATGGCGGCGTGGGCGAGCGGACGGGAGGGCAGCGGTGACGTCGGAAGCCGCCTCTCTGCTGGGGCAGCTGGCCGATCGTGACCGGCTCACGGTCTTCGCCGCCGTCGTGCTCGGCGACCGCACCGTCGACCAGCTGGCGGCGACGACCCGGCTGACCGGCCGCGTCGTCGCGCGGGCCTTGGCGCGGCTGCAGTCGGCGGGCTTGGTCGAGGAGACCGACGGCGCCTGGACCGCGCGTCTGGAGACTCTGCAGGAGGCGACCAGGGCCGGCGCCGCGCAGGGGACCGACGAGCACGCGAGGGCCGATCGCGAGACGGCGGTCGTGCTGCGTGCGTTCATCCGCAACGGCCGGCTGACGTCGATCCCGACCGTGCGCAGGAAGCGGCTGGTGGTCCTCGACTACCTGGCTCGCGTATTCGAGCCCGGGGTGCGCTACAGCGAGAAGGAGGTCAACGCCTCCTTGCGCGCCTTTCACGACGACGTGGCGGCGCTGCGCCGCTACCTCGTCGACGAGGGGTTCCTGAGCCGCGAGGGCGGCGTCGGCGACTACTGGCGCACCGGCGGGTCCGTTGACGTCTGACGCGCCGGCCGGCTACCCGGCGCCGGAGCCGCTCGCCGGCCCCGACCGGATCGACGCCTTCACGATCGCCTCGACGAGCCGCCGGGTCGACGGCACCTCGACCTCGTGCCGTTCCGCGGCGCGCAGGACGGCGCCACCGATCGCGTCGAGCTCGAACGACCGCCCCGACTCGATGTCGCGTTGCATCGAGGACTTCATCGCCGCCGGCGCTGCGAGGAGAAACTGCAACGCGTCGTCGTCGGACACGTCGGCCCCGTCCGCCCGAGCCACCGTCGCGACCTCCTGCACGACGTCTCGCAACAGGTCGGCATAGCGGTCCCGAACCACGCCGATCGGCGCCTCGGCGTACGACGTCAGCAAGGCCAGCGGCGCCAACCGCGCCAGCTTCCGCCAGAGCACCTGTCGCTCCCCGTCAACGACGGAGACCGGTGGCCCGGACGCGCGCAACACAGCGGCGAACTCGTCGGCTCCGGCGATCTCGACGTTCGCGAACGGGCTCGTGTGCTCGATGACGCCTGGCGACACCCTGGTGGCCTCTACCGAGATCGTGGCGGCGACCACGTCGGCGCGCGGATAACGATTTCGCAACACCGCAAGGTGGTCCAGACCGTTGAGGAACGGCACGACGACTGCTCCGGACACTGCTGCGGGAGACACCCGCTCCAGCGCGGCGTCGAGACCGGTTGCCTTGACCGTGACGAGGCACGCGTCGACCGGCTTCGCGAGTGACTCGACCGCCCGAGCCGGCACCGTGAAGTCGCCGAAAACCCTGCTGTGCACGGACAATCCGTGGCCGTTCAACGCTGCTGCGGTTGCCGGGGTGGCGACGAATTCGACGTCGTGTCCCGCCCTCGACAACAGGCCGCCGAGCAGGCCGCCGACACCGCCGGGCCCGAGCACGGCGATGTGCCACGACGACGTCACGTCGCTCCTTCCCGCGACACGCGATGAGCCGCTGAGTCTTTATTCCTCTCCCTTTCGAGGAATATCGTCCCGCCACACACCACGACAAGGGGGTCGCAGTGAGTGACTACCAGCTTTCCCGCCGCACGTTCCTCGTCGGCACCGGTCTCGCGGCGGCAGCGCTCGCCGGCTGCGGTGGCAGCTCTGGCGGTGGTGGAGGCGGCACCCCCAAGGCAGGCTCCTCCAGCGGTCCGGCCCCGACCGAGACCTTCGCGGCGCCGGCCTCGAAGCTCAGCGGCAGCCTGAAGATCTTGATGTGGAGCCATTTCGTGCCCCGGCACGACGTGTGGTTCGACAAGTTCGCCAAGGACTGGGGCAAGAAGGTCGGCGTCAACGTCACCGTCGACCACATCAACACGGCGGACATCCCCGCACGCATCGCGTCAGAGATCCAGGCCGGGTCCGGGCACGACCTGATCCAGCACATCTCCGCAATCCCGCAGTACGAGCCGAGCGTCATCGACCTGGCAAACCTCAACCAGGAGGCGGCCAAGCGGTTCGGCAAGCTCACCGACATCTGCACCAAGTCGAGCTACAACCCGCACACGAAGAAGTACTACGCCTACGCGCCCGGCTGGGTGCCCGACCCGGGCGACTACCGCAAGAGCCTGTGGTCGACGGTCAGCATGGCCAACGGCCCGACCACGTGGGACGAGCTGCTGCAGGGCGGCACCGAGATCAAGAAGAAGAAGAACGTCCAGATGGGCATCGGCATGTCCCAGGAGATCGACTCCAACATGGCCGGCCGGGCGATCATGTGGAGCTTCGGCGGCGCCGTGCAGGACGCCAACGCCAACGTGACGCTCAACTCGCCCGAGACCGTCGCGGCGGTCGAGTACATGACCAAGCTCTACAAGCAGACGATGACGCCCGAGGTCTTCAGCTGGACCGCCGCCTCCAACAACCAGGGCCTGGTAGCGGGGCAGCTCTCCTACATCCTCAACTCGATCTCGGCCTATCGAAGCGCGCAGCAGCAGAACCCTCAGGTGGCCGAGGACGTGCTCTTCGTCAAGGCGTTGAAGGGCCCCAAGGACGCGATCGCCGCGTCACACGTCATGTACAACTGGATCGTCCCCAAGTTCTCGAAGTCGGCCGACAACGCCCAGGAGTTCTTGCTCCACTACACCGCCAACTTCCCGTCGGCGACCTACTACTCCGAGCTCTACGACTTCCCCGGCTACGACAACCTCGTGCCGCAGCTCGACGGTTGGCTGTCCAACGATCCCTTCGGGTCGCGGCCGGCCGACAAGCTCACCGTGCTCAAAGACTCGATCTCCTGGACGACCAACCTCGGGCACCCCGGCTATGCCAACACCGCGGTCGGCGAGGTCAATGCGACGTACATCATCCCGAACATGTACGCGCAGGCGGCCCGCGGCGAGAAGTCGGCCCAGCAGGCCGTCGCCGACGCCGACAAGCAGGTGAAGGCCGTCTTCGACAAGTGGCGCACGAAGGGTCTCATCGGCTGACGGCGAGTGCAGGGGAGGAGTTCACGTGGCCGTCGTCGAGACGCGGAATCTGCGGAAGAGCTACGACGGGGGCAAGACCTTCGCCCTGCGCGGCATCGACCTGGCGACCGAGGAGGGCGAGTACGTCGTCCTCCTCGGCCCGTCGGGCTGCGGCAAGACCACCTTGCTGCGGACGATCGCCGGCCTGGAGCAGCCGACCGACGGGGAGGTCGTCATCGGCGGCAACGTCGTCAACGGCCTGCCGCCGCGGGCGCGCGGCATCGCGATGGTGTTCCAGAGCTACGCGCTCTACCCGCACAAGACGGTGTTCGCCAACATCGTCTTCCCGCTGCGCGCGGAAGGCATGCGCAAGCCGGACCGGGAGCGCAAGGCACGGTGGGCGGCCGACCTGCTCAGCATCGGCCACCTGCTCGAACGCAAGCCGCGCCAGCTCTCCGGCGGGGAGCGGCAACGGGTCGCGCTCGCCCGTGCGCTCGTCCGCGACCCGAGCGTCTTCCTGCTCGACGAGCCGCTGTCCAATCTCGACGCCAAGCTGCGCACCAGCGCGCGTGACGAGCTGAAGCGCTTCCAGCAGGAGCTCGGCACCACCACCGTCTACGTCACCCACGACCAGGTTGAGGCGATGGGTCTCGGCGACCGGATCGCTGTCATGTACGACGGGGTCATCCGCCAGGTCGGCCGGCCGGAGCACGTCTACGACGATCCGGCCGACACGTTCGTGGCGACCTTCCTCGGCTCGCCCCCGATGAACCTCGTGCGTCGCGACGGTCATCTGGTCGGTTTCCGGCCCGAGCACCTGTGGCCGGTGGAGGCGGTTCCGGCGGAGCACCGGGTGACGATGCCCCTGAAGGTCGACCGGCTCGAGTACCTCTCCGGAGACCGGCACGTCTACGGCAGCGTCTCCCGCATCGGCGAGGAGACCCGCGTCATCGCCCGGCTGCCGGCCACCGTCGTGACGCCGCTGCATCCCGGTGAGATGCACGAGTTCGCCGTGCACGCCGATCGCCTTCGGTTCTTCGACGCCGAGAGCGGCGAGCGCACCGCACCGGTGCCGGTGGGTGGCTGATCGTGGCCCAGGTCGCCGCACCTCAGGGTCGCGTCACGGGGCGGGCGGCACCGCGCCAGCGTTGGACCGACAAGGAGGGCCTGCTCGCGCAGATCTTCCTGCTGCCGACCGTCGTCTACATCATCGGTCTGGTCGCCGTCCCCTTCTTCCTCGCGATCGCCTACAGCTTCAGCGACGTGACCGCCGGCAACCCCAGCTACAACTGGGTCGGAGCCCGCAACTACATGCGGATCTTCAACGATCCGGTGTTCTGGAAGTCGTTCGAGAACACGCTGATCTTCACCGCGATCTCGATGGTCCTGATCGTGGTCTTCGGCAAGATCCTCGCCAACATCCTCATGGCGAACTTCAAGGGCAAGTGGCTGGTCCGCTTCCTCGTGCTGCTGCCGTGGACGACGCCGGTGTCGCTGTCCGCCGTGTCGTGGCTGTGGCTGCTCGACTCGATCTACAGCCCGATCGACTTCGTCCTGCGCAGTGTCGGGCTGATCAGTGGGCACGAGTACTACCTCGGCCGCCCGCATCTCGCGATGGCCTCGATCATCGCGGTGGAGGTCTGGCGACTGGTGCCGCTCGCGGCCGTCATCATCATGGCCGGGCTCATCGCCATCCCCCAGGAGATCAACGAGCAGGCACAGGTCGACGGCGCCGGATTCTGGCGACGCTTCTTCGAGATCACCGTCCCGATGACGATGCCGGTCATCGCCGTGGCCGGCCTCTTCGGTGCCATCTTCACGGCGACCGACATGACCGTCGTCTACGTGTTGACGCGCGGCGGGCCGAACAACGCCACCCAGGTGCTGTCCAGCTGGGCCTACTTCAAGGGCATCGAGGGCAGCGACATCGCCCAGGGCGCCGCGATCGCGCTGTTCCTCTTCCCGCTGCTGCTCTTCGCCGCGATCGCCATCCTGCGCGCCGTACGCCGGATGGAGGTCTTCTGATGGCCTGGGACCTCACCGGCCAGGGTCAGATCGACGCCTTCCGGCGCAAGGCGGCCCGCCGCCACGTCCTGGCGCGCATCGGGATCTACGCCTTCGCGCTGCTCGCCGTCATCGTCGCAGCCGGGCCCTTCATCTGGTCGGGGATCACCGCGTTCAAGTCGAACGCCGATCTCTACAACGCGGCGAACAACCCGTTCATCTTCAACCAGAACCCGACCCTGGACCACATCAACTTCCTGCTGACGCAGACGTCCTTCCCGACGTTCGTGTGGAACACCTTCTGGGTCGGTGTCCTGGTCGTGCTGATCACGCTCGTGCTCGGCCTGCCCGCCGCCTACAGCCTGGCCCGCCTCGGTGGCCGGTGGACCGGCCCGTTGGCGATCGCCATCTTCTTCGTCTACCTCGTGCCGCCCACCCTGCTGTTCCTGCCGATGACCCGGGTCGTGGTGTTCCTCGGGCTGCAGGACAGCACCTGGTCGTTGGTGGTCATCTACCCGACGATCACGTTGCCGGTGTCGGTCTGGCTGCTCATGGGCTTCCTTCGGGCGATCCCCAAGGACTTGGAGGAGCAGGCGATGGTCGACGGCTACAGCCGCCTGGGCGCCTTCGTGCGCACCGTCGTGCCGCTCTCGGTGCCCGGCGTCGTGGCGGTCGTCGTCTTCGCCTTCACCGTCGTCGCCAGCGAGTTCATCTACGCCCTGGCCTTCATCGCGCCGACGTCGCACAAGGTGCTGAGCACGGGCGTGCCGACGGAGCTCATCCGCGGTGATGTCTTCCAGTGGCAGTCGCTGCAGGCGGCGACCGTCTTGGTCGCGGTGCCGGTCGCTCTCGTGTTCAACTTCTTCTTGAACCGGTTCATCACCGGATTCACGATGGGAGCGGTCAAGGGATGACGGAGCCGTTGCAGGAGCGGGTCGCCGACCGGGTCGCGGGCTGGTTCGCCCAGGCCGACGAGTTCCGCCGGCTTCATCCGCGGCTCATGCGGCGGCTCGTCGACGCCTACCATGCCGGCCAGTCGCTCGACGACTTCTGCGCCGCCCAGGCCAAGGTCTACGCGCCGTTCGACTCCCCGGCCGGGTTGCACCTGCTGCTGACCCGGGCCGGTGCCGCCGTACCGACGCAGGAGGTCGACGAGCTCGCGTCGTTCGCGCTCACGCAGGCGTCGCGGGTGCAGGTGCTGCGTGCCGGCGTCGCCCTGCGGCGGGCACGAGAAAACGGGTGATGCACCCCCCGCATGGATTCACGCCGCGCATCACCCGCCAAGGGTTGATCATGCCGACCGCGAATGTCGGGTGTACGCCGATTTCGTCACCTGTTCCCTCGGCGTTACAAAGACCTAACCCGAGCAGACCCGCGGGTTGAACGACCCGTCGGCCGGTTCCGACAGCGGCACCTGCTGCACGGGCGTCGACGCCGCGGCGGGCTTGGACGCGGACGGGCGTGGCGCGGGCGCCGCCGACCGCACCGTTGCCGGGTGCAGGAACTGCGCGATCACCTGGTGGTCGGCGGACTTCTCCGGCAGCAGCACGTCGCCGAGGTTGCCGTAGTTGTTGGCGATCGATGTCGGCAGCACGTAGGTCTTCAGTTGCGAGGAGTCGAAGTGGCGGTAGTGCGTCCCGAGGCTGATGACGTGGTTGAAGCTCCACGCGTCGTCGATCGTGATAGCGCCGGCGATCGAGGTGAGGAACGCGTTGGCCTTCAACGGGTGCAGCAGCCCGATCGAGTGCGCCTCGTGGATGACCGCCTGCAGGAAGACGCTCTGCCGGTCGATGCGGCCGAAGTCACCGGTCGGGTCGTAGTGCCAGGACCCGTTGCGGAAGTACGAGTAGTGGCGGCTGCGGGCCACCGCGAGCGCCTGCGCACCGTCGAGGTGCTGGCAGCCGGCATGCGTGATGTTCAGGCCGGTGAACTTGTCGCGCGCCGGCGTCGGGAAGTCGAGGTGGATCCCCCCGAGCGCGTTGACCACCTTCTTGAAGCTCTCGAACGTGATGAGCACGTAGTGGTCGATCGGGATGTCGAACTGCTGCTCGATCGTGCGGACCAGCTGGTCCGGACCGTTCTCGAACGCCGTGTTGATGCGGCCCTTGTGGTCGCTGCCGGCGAGCGTCACCAGCAGGTCGCGCGGGATCGTCAGCTCGGTGGCCTGCGACTTGCCCGGCACCAGATGGATGATCTTGATGACGTCGGCGCGCTGGCCTACCACCTGCTGCGCCGAGCCGAACGCCTGCGTGTCGTTGCCCTGCACCGCCCGGCTGTCGCTGCCGACGAGCAGGATGTTCTCGGAGCCCGCCGCGGCGCCGGCACTGTCGCCCAGGGACGGTACGTGCACGGTCTTGATCTGGTCGAAGCGGTAGCGCCCGTAGCCGTAGAGCCCGCCCGCAACCAGCGCGCAGACGGCGACGGCGGCACCGATCCCGAGGAGCAGCCGGCGCGGCCAGCGCCGCCGACCCGAGCCGTCGGACCCACCGCCGGCCCCACTGCGTTCTCCGACCCGTGGGTCCCGCGTGCCCAGACTGCTCATGACCTCTCTGGCGTGCCCGTTCTCCGCGCGTGCATGCTCACTGAATGCCGACGGAAGGACAGCCATGACCACGGCGAACGAGCAGACGGTCCAACGGGTGGGCGCGGAGAGCGTGGATCGGGTGGCCACGGCGCTGGCCGGCGCGTTCTTCGACGACCCGGTGATGTCGTGGCTGGTCCCGCCGGGTGGCGCCGACCGTCACGAACGGCTGAAGAGCCTGTTCGGCGCCGTGACCAGGGGTTACGTGCGGCGGGAGAAGTCCGTCTATGCCGGCCCGGGAGGGGTCGCCGCCGCGTTGTGGGGCCCGCCGGGGTCCTGGAAGATGGCCAACAGCGACATCGCCCGCGAGACACCCGCGCTGGTCAAGGCGTTCGGCCGCAACCTGACCAAGGCGTTGCGCGCGCTCAGCGCCGTCGACGCGAAGCACCCGACCGACCGAGATCACTGGTACCTCGGCTACCTCGGTTGTGAACCCGCGCACCAGGGCCGCGGCATCGGCGCCTCGCTGCTGCGGGTGGTCCTCGACGACTGCGACACCAAGGGCATCCCGGCGTACCTCGAGTCGTCGAACCAGCGCAACCTCACCCTCTACCAGCGCCACGGTTTCGAGATCGTCGAGGAGCTGCCGCTGCCGGGCGGTGGTCCGCCGGTGTGGCGGATGTGGCGTGAGCCTCGGGTGGAGTCAGCCGATCAGTGAGTCTCGCAGGTCGAGGTCGCGGCGCAGCCGGCGTGCCTCGCTCGCGTTGAGCGCCCCGCAGCGGTAGCGGCGGTTGAGCTCGTCCCGTTGCGCCTGCACGAGCTCGCGGCGCAGCCAGTCGTAGTCCTCCCGCCGCCCGCGATGGCGCTCCTCCTCGTCGCCCCCGGCCGCGGCGACCTCGTGCTCGACGAACCGGCGCTCCTGCTCGAAGCGCTCGCGGACCGCGGCGACGATGTCGGGCTCCACCCGCTCGGCCTCCTCGATCTCATCGGCGCGCTTGAGCGCGGCCTCGACCATCGCGAGCTTGGCCTCCCGCTCGTGCGGGCCGCCCGCTCCGGCGCCGGTGAGGCCCAGCGCCCGCACGACGATCGGCAGCGTCACGCCCTCGATGACGAGCGTCGCGAAGATGACGGCGAAGGTCAGGTAGATGATCGTCGCCCGGTCGGAGCCGCCGTCGGACTGTTGCACGGTGATCGGCACTGCGAGTGCGGCGGCCAGCGAGATCGCGCCACGCATCCCGCCCCAGCCGAGCAGCAGCCGCTCCCGCCAGGTCGCCGGTGCGGTCTCCTCGTCGTGGCCGATGGTCCAGACCTTCGGGGGCACGACGAACTGCCAGCCGACGCGTATGCCGATGACGACGGCGCTCACGATCGCGGCCTCGACCACCAGTCGTCCGACCGACCGGCCGTGCTGCGCGGCGACGGCGTCGCGGAACTGCAGGCCGAGGAGCACGAACAGCACCGAGTTGAGCAGGAAGTTGAGCTGGTCCCAGAACGCCCGCGCCTGCAACCTGACCCCGGGCCGGAACAGGCCTTCGGACCGGGTGCCGAGGAACAGCCCGGCCGTGACGGCGGCGAGGACTCCGGAGACGTGCGACCGATCGGCCGGGATGTAGGCGACGAACGGCGTGAACAGCGACAGGGTGATCTCGATGCCGGCGTCATGGACCCGCGTGCGCGCCTGCGCGATGGCGTAGCCGACGACCAGGCCCCACGCGATGCCGCCGGCCACCACCTCGCCGAACCGCAACACCCCGTGCGCCAGCGAGAACGAGCCGGTGATCGAGGCCGAGACCGCGAGGCCGTAGAGCACGAGCGCCACACCGTCGTTGACAAGGCTCTCTCCCTCGAGCACGACCGTGAGCCGGCGGGGGACGCCGAGCCGCTTGAAGACGGCCGTCGCCGCCACCGGATCGGTGGGCGCCACGATCGCGCCGAGAACGAACGCCGCGCCGAGACTCAGTCCGGCCACGACGACGTCGGCGACGAATGCGGTGATGACCGTCGTCGCGAGCACCAGCCCGACGGCGAGCAGCCCGATCGGCAGCCAGTTGGCGCGCAGCGCCCGCGGCGAGGACAGGAAGGCCGCGTAGTAGAGCAGCGGCGGCAGGAAGACGTAGAAGACGACTTCCGGCGCGAGGTGGAACGTCGGGGTACCGGGTACGAAGCTCGCAACCAGCCCGGTGAGCACGAGGAACACCGGGTAGGGCACCTCGACCAGCCGCGACAGCGCGGCGCTGGCGAGCACCGCGATCGCGACGACGAGGCCCAGGACGAACGCCGCGTCGTGCACACCGCCCGCTTTCCCGTTCGCGCTGACCATGAACGCGAGCGGGTGGGCGGAGCGGCAGTGAGCGGAGGCTCCGGGATTTGAACCCGGGATGGGGATTAACCCAAACCGCATTAGCAGTGCGGCGCCATAGACCGGACTAGGCGAAGCCTCCTGGTGCTCCCGAGACTACCAACGGCAGGCGCGTCTCACTCCGCGTGCTGGATCTGCAGCTCACCCTCGGCGTACTGCCGGCGAATGACCTTCTTGTCGAACTTGCCGACGCTGGTCCGCGGCACCGCCTCGATCACCGTCCACCGCTCGGGCAGCCACCACTTCGCCACCCGCTCGGACAGCCAGACCCGCAGCTCGCCGACCGTCGTCGCGGTGCCCTCCTTCAGCACCACGGCGGCGAGCGGGCGCTCCTGCCAACGGTCGTCGGGCACGCCGACGACTGCCGCCTCGACCACGTCGGGGTGGCCGGCCAGGGTGTTCTCGAGCTCGACCGACGAGATCCACTCGCCGCCGGACTTGATGACGTCCTTGGCCCGGTCGGTCAGCGTGATGTAGCCCATCGCGTCGAGGGTGCCCACGTCGCCGGTGCGCAGCCAGCCGTCGTCGAACTTCTCCGGGTCGTCGACCTTGTAGTAGGAGCCGGTGACCCAGGAACCGCGCACCTCGAGCTCGCCGACCGCCTTGCCGTCAGCCGGCAGCACGTTGCCGAGGTCGTCGACGATCCGGCCCTCGACGCCGCAGACGATCCGGCCCTGCGTGGCGCGGTAGTCCATCGCCGCCTCGTCGGGAACCGACTTCGGCGGCCGGGCGACGGAGGCCAGCGGTGACGTCTCGGTCATGCCCCAGGCCTGGATGATCGAGATGCCGAAGTCGCTCTCGAACGCCTCCATGAGACCGCGCGGCACCGCTGATCCGCCGCAGATGATCTGCCGGAGCGACGAGATGTCGTGGCCCGCGTTGGCGCGCAGGAAGTGCAGGATGTCGTTCCAGATCGTCGGCACGGCCCCGGAGAAGGTCGGCTTCTCCATCTCGATCAGGCGGACCAACGGCTCTGCCTGCAGGAACCGGTCCGGCATGACCAGGTCGCTGCCCGCCATCAGCGCGGCGTAGGGCAGCCCCCACGAGTTGGCGTGAAACATCGGCACGATCGGCAGGATCCGGTCGCTCGCCGACAGCCCGAGGGCGTTGGGCGAGCAGGCGGCCAGCGAGTGCAGGTAGTTGGACCGGTGGCTGTAGACGACGCCTTTCGGGTGGCCGGTCGTGCCGCTCGTGTAGCACATCGCGGCGGCGTCGCGCTCGTCGATGTCGGGCCACGCGAAGGCGTCGGACTCGCCCGCGATCAGCTCGTCGTAGCCCACCACCTGCTTGCCCGACTCCGACAGCGCAGCGGTGTCACCGGCGCCGACGACGACCACCGTGTGCACGGTCGACATCTGGCCGAGCATCGGGCCGAGCAGCTGCAGCAGCGTCGCGTCGACGATGACGACCTGGTCCTCGGCGTGGTTGGCGATGTAGACGACCTGCTCGGGGAACAGCCGGATGTTCAGCGTGTGCAGCACCGCGCCCATCGACGGGATCGCGCAGTAGGCCTCGAAGTGCTCCTGGTTGTTCCACTGGAACGTCGCCACCCGCTGGTCGCCGCGGATGCCGAGCCCGCGCAGCGCGTTGGCCAGCTTGCCGGCGCGGGCCCCGATCTCGGCGTACGACGCCTTACGGGTGCGCTCGCCGTCGAAGGTGACGATCTGCGAGTCGCCGTAGACCGTCGTGCCGTGCCGCATGATCGAGCTGATCGTGAGCGGGACGTCCTGCATCGTGCTGCGCACCGGGTCCTCCAGTCGTTGCGGAGAACCCACATTGTGGCCTGTCGGGTCAATGGTTGCGCAGCGCGTCGATCAGCTGGCCCTTGCTCATCCGGGAGCGGCCGTCGATGCCGACCTCCTTGGCCTTGTCGTAGAGGTCGCCCTTCGTCCAGTCCTCGTAGGAACCGCTGCTGCCGCCCTTGCGGCCGGTCGCCGAGCGACCCCGGCCGGCCGAGGAGTTGGCGATCCGTGCGGCCTTCTCCTTGCTGGCTCCCTCGCGGCGCAGCGCTTGGTACTGCTCCTCGTCCTTGATCGAGCTGTTCGGCATGGCTGACCCTCCTTCGTCAGTTCCGGCGTTCCCGGCCGCTCGCGCGAGCAACCGGGAGGCGGCGGCGCGCACGTGGCCGGTCCGACGCCTTCGGGCGCTGATGTGTTGGTATGGGGCGCGTGCAGGACGAGGGACGCGTGGTCGGCGAGCGCTACCGGCTGGTCGAGCTGATCGGTCAGGGCGCGGTGGCCGACGTGTGGCGCGCCCGCGACACCCGGCTCGCTCGTGACGTGGCGCTGAAGATGTTCCGCGGCGACGCGGCGGCCGAGCTCGGTGACGCGCAGGAGGAGGTGCGCACGCTCGCGCGTCTCGACCACCCCAACCTGGTGGCGGTGCTCGACACCGGCACGGAAGGTGACGGCACCGCGTGGATCGTCACGCAGTACGTCGACGGGGAGTCGCTCGACGCGCTGATCGCCGCCGGCCGGCTGCCGCCGTCCGACGTCGCGTGGTACGGCGCCGAGGTTGCGGCTGCCCTCGGCTACGTGCACGGGCAGGGCCTCGTGCACCGCGACGTGAAGCCCGGCAACGTGCTCGTGGGGCGCAACGGACGGGTCTATCTCACCGACTTCGGTATCGCCCGGATCGTCGACGCGCCGGGCAAGACGGTGGCCAACGTGATGGTCGGCACGCCTGCCTTCCTCGCCCCCGAGCAGGTGGCCGGCGAGCGGGTCGGGCCGCCGGCCGACGTCTACGCGCTCGGCCTGCTGCTGCTCGAGGCGCTGACCGGTCGTCGGGAGTACCCGGGTGGCCCGATGGAGTCGGCGATGGCCCGGCTCAACCGGGAGCCCGAGGTGCCGACGGACCTCTCGCCGACCTGGCGCAACCTGCTGGCGGCGATGACCGCACGCACACCGGGCGAGCGTCCGACCGCGGCCCAGGTCGAGCGCCGGCTGCGCGCGATCGTGGAGGGCGCCGACACGACGATGGTCGCGCCGCTGCCCGTGCCCGGCGCGGCGGCGGGTGCGGCGGGGGTCGCCGCGGCCGACCAGACGGCGTTGCTGCCACCTGTGACCCGGCGGGTCGTGACCGAGGAGCCGATGCCGCGCCGGGGCCCGACACCGGGGCTCATCGCGCTGCTCGTGCTGGTCGCCTTGGCGGCGGTCGCCGCGGCGATCTTCCTGGCCACGAGCGGCGGCAAGGACACCCCGACGCCCGCTCCGACGACCCCACCGCCGACACCGGTGACCACCTCGGCGACGCCGTCGTCCCCGCCACCGACGTCGGAGTTGCCCAGCCCGTCGCCGTCGCCCAGCCCGTCGCCGTCGCCGAGCCCGTCACCCTCGCCTAGCCCGTCTCCGTCGGCGTCACCCACCCCGACCCCGGCGCAGACCACGCCGACAGCAATCGTCTCGCTCGGGACCGGTGGCGGCGGCAACAACGGTGGCGGCAACAGCGGTGCCGGTAACGGCACGGGCCCCAGCCCGTCGACGACGACGTCACCGTGAGACGTCGTCCCAGGGCGTTCGGCCCGAGCGACGGGTCGGCGTTCTTCCGCGCCGGTCAGACGATCCGGCTCTCCTTGCCGGTCCAGTAGCGGTCGCGCAGCAGCCGCTTGTAGAGCTTGCCGGTCGGGTGGCGCGGCAGCTCCTCGTCGAAGTCGATCGTGCGCGGGCACTTGTAGTGCGCGAGGTTGGCCCGGCAGAACTCCAGCAGCTCCTGCTCGAGCTCCGGCCCCGCCGCGGCCGGGTCCATCGGCTGCACGACGGCCTTGACCTCCTCGCCGAACTCCTCGTTGGGCACGCCGAAGACGGCGACGTCCATGACCTTGGGGTGGGTGACGAGGAGGTTCTCCGCCTCCTGCGGGTAGATGTTCACCCCGCCGGAGATGATCATGTAGGCCTTGCGGTCGGTGAGGTAGAGGTAGCCCTCGTCGTCGAGGTAGCCCACGTCGCCGAGCGTGGCCCAGCCGGCGTCGTTGTACGCCGACTTCGTCTTCTCCGGGTCGTTGTGGTACTCGAAGCTGGCGTCGCCCTCGAACCAGATCGTGCCCGCTTCACCGGGCGGCAGCTCCTTGCCGTCCTCGTCGAGAATGTGCGCGGTGCCCCGCAGCGTTCGCCCGACGGAGCCCGGATGCGCGAGCCACTCCTCGGACGTGATCGCGTTGAAGCCGACGCCCTCGGTGCCCGCGTAGTACTCGTTGATGATCGGTCCGAACCACTCGATCATCTGCTGCTTGACCGGGATGGGACAGGGCGCGGCGGCGTGGATCACGCACTGCAGGCTGGAGACGTCGTACTTCTTGCGCGTCTCCTCCGGCAGCTTCAGCATCCGCACGAACATCGTGGGCACGACCTGCGAGTGGGTGACGCTGTAGCGCTCGACCGCCGCCAGGTAGTCCTCGGGCTCGAAGCGCTCCATCATCACGACCGTGCCGCCGAGGCGGGTGACGGTCACGGTGAAGCGCAGCGGCGCGGAGTGGTACATGGGCGCCGGCGACAGGTAGATGGTGTCCGGGCCGAACCCGTAGAGGAACTGGCACAGCATGGTCAGCGGACCCGGCTCGCTGCCGACCGGGATACCGGGCAGCTTGACCTTGACGCCCTTCGGCCGGCCGGTGGTGCCCGACGAGTAGAGCATGTCGGCGCCCTCGACCTCGTCCTCGATGGGTGCGGGCGGGTAGGCCGCCACCGCGTCCTCGTAGGACTCGAAACCGTCGGCGGTCCCGCCGGTCATCAGCCGGATCTCGGCCTCGGCGATCTGCGGCAGCGTGTCGGTCGCGACCTGGGCGAGGGACTTCGACGCCAGGAACGCCTTGGCGCCGCAGTCGTTGACGATGTAGGCGACCTCCGGCGGGCTCAGCTTCGAGCTGACGGCGGTGTAGTAGAGCCCGCTGCGCTGTGCCGCCCAGGCCATCTCCAGGTAGCGGGCGTTGTTGTCCATGAAGATGGCGATCGCGTCGCCGGCCCGCAGTCCCCGGTCGCGCAGCAGCTGGGCCAGCCGGTTGGACCGCTCGTCGAGCTCGCGGTAGGTGACCGTCTCGCCGGTCGTGGCCATGACGACGGCGGGCTTGTCCGGGTGGGTGACCGCGTGCGCTCCGGGATACATGCGGTCACTTTATGCAGCCTGGTGGGTCGCCGGTCACCGACCTCGGAGGCGCCGGCCGGGGCGGTGCGGCCGCGTCTGCGCGCTGTCAGGACTTGGGTGCTGAGGCGGCCGGTGCCGCGTCGAGCGAGCCGTGCTCGGCGACGTGTGCGTCGACCTTGGCGAGCGCGTCGCTGACGGCGGTGGCAGGGCCACCTTCACGTTGCTGCGCATAGTAGGCGTGGCCGAGCGCGCGCAACAGCGCGTCGGCCTGGCGCTTGGCCTGCACCTCTTCGAGCTTTGCCTGGCCCTGCGCAGCGACCTGGCCCGCCTGGGCCTTGACCTTGTCGAGAAGTCCCATCGTCTGCTCCTGGGTGACTCGGTGCTGGGGAACGGGATCGCCGAATGGCCCGTTGCGGGCGTGCCGGTCGCACCTTCACGCATCGGCAGCCAGCGGCTGCCTCACGTCGCAAGGTACGCGCGGGGGCCGGGAACGGAAAGGGCCGAAAGACCTAGGAGATGGTGACCGATGTGGTGGTGATCACGTCGCGTGAGGACCGGGCGATGCGCAGCTCGTAGTCACCGGCCGGCACGGTCCAGCCCGCCTTGCGCGGGTCCCAGACGCGCAGCGCGCGCTGGTCGAACTGCAGCGTCGCCTCGACGGTGTGCCCGGGGTCGGCGGCCACCGCGGCGAACGCCGCGAGGTGCTGCACCGGCCGGCGCAGGTCGCCGGACGGCGGGGCCGCGTAGAGCTGCACGACCTCCTTGCCAGGGCGCGTGCCGGTGTTGGTGACGGGCACCGTGACCGTCCAGCTGCCGTCGGCGCTGACCAGCTGCGGCGTGCCGTAGGACCACGTCGTGTAGCCCAGCCCGTGGCCGAACGGGAATCGTGGCTCGATCTCGCGCGCGTCGTACCACCGGTAGCCGATGTAGAGCCGCTCCGCGTAGTGGGTGGCACCTGCGTCGCCGGGATGGTTGAGGTAGGCCGGGGTGTCGGTGAGCCGCCGCGGGATCGTGACCGGCAGCCGGCCGCCGGGCTCGGTGTCGCCGAACAGCACGTCGGCCAGCGCGTCGCCGAGCTCCTGCCCCGGGAACCACACCTGCAGCAGCACCGCCGCGTCGTCGGCCCAGTCCATGGTCACCGGTGACGCCGCGTTGACCACCACGACCGTGCGCGGCTGGGCGGCGAGGACGGCGCGGACCAGCTCGTCCTGCGCGCCCGGCAGGTCCATGTGCGGGCGGTCGTGCCCCTCGCTCTCCCACTCCTCGTCGGTGCCGACGACGAGAATCGCGACGTCGGCCGCGCGCGCGGCGGCGACCGCGCGGCCGAGCAGGTCGTCGGGCACCGGGGGCAGGCAGCCGACGGTCACGCCGCCGCCGGGCCGCTCGCTCGGCGGTAGCTCGACCCGCACGCTGACGGTCTGCCCCTCCGCGAGGTCGACGGTGCCGGGGACCTCGGTGCTGCCGAGACCGAGCAACGTGCCGCCCGGCGTCGGCTCGCTGTTGTCGACCACGCAGCGGTCGTCGACGAACAGCCGTGCCGGCCCGATGCTCGACAGGGCGAACGTCCACGTGCCCGCGGTCTGCACGTCGATCGTCGCGTCGATGCGGGTCGCGAATCCCTGCGCCGGCAGGCCGGGCATCGGCTCGCCCAGCCAGAGCAACCGGGCGCGCTCCATCGTCTCGCCGCCGAGCGTGGCGCCCTGCGCGTCGACGTAGGTGACGCGTAGCTCGCCGGCCACGCGGTCGTCCAGTGTCGGCAGCGCCCGGTGGGTCAGGCACCCCATCTCGTGCACGGCAGCGGGGGCGCGGTCGCGGATCCCGTCGAGGGGGGCGACCCGATGTTCGGGCCGCAGGGCCGCGCTGCCGCCGCCGTGCTGGGTGCCGGGAACGGCGTTGGGGCCGATCACCGCCACCCGGCCGCAGGTCGCGGGGTCGAGGGGCAGCAGGCCGCCCTCGTTGCGCAGCAGCACCGTGCCCGCGGCACCTGCGCGCCGGATCAGCGCACGGGTCTGCGGGTCGTTGCGGGTCGTCTCGTCGCCGGGTTCGCGGTCGGACTCGGCCTGCGCCCAGGCCAGCAGGTCGAGCACCCGCTGCGCCGCGTTCGACACGTCGTCGCGGTCGACCTCGCCGTCGGCGATGGCGGCGTGCAGCTTGTCGCGGCGGTGCCGGCCGGGGCCGGGCATCTCGATGTCGAGGCCGGCGTGCACGGCGGGTGCCGTGCTGTGCAGGCCGAACCAGTCGGAGACGACCGCGCCGTCGAACCCCCACTCGTCGCGCAGCAGGTCGGTGAGCAGCCGGCGGTGGTCTGCGGCGTACGTGCCGTTGATGCGGTTGTACGACGACATCACCGAGCGCACGCCCGCGTCGTGCACCGCCGCTTCGAAGGGCACCAGGTAGAGCTCGCGCAGCGTGCGCTCGTCGACCTCCGAGCTGATCGTCATCCGCTCGTGCTCGGTGTCGTTGGCGACGAAGTGCTTGACGCAGCAGCCGACGCCGCGACTCTGCACCCCCCGGATGTAGGCCACCGCCATCCGCGCGGTGAGGTGCGGGTCCTCCGAGTAGCACTCGAAGTTGCGCCCGCCGATCGGCGTGCGGTGCAGGTTGACGGTCGGCGCGAGCAGCAGCCGCGCCCCCTTCGCCCGGGCCTCGTCGCCGAGGGCCCGGCCGACCTCCTCGACCAGGGCCGGGTCGAAGCTCGCGGCGAGCGACACCCCGCAGGGGAAGCAGGCGGACGCCGGCCCGGTGAAGCGCGTGCCTCGTACGCCGTTGGGACCGTCGCTCATGCGCAGCGCGGGTACGCCGGCGCGCTCGATCGCCACCGTGTGCCACATGTCGGCACCCGCCAGCAGCGCCACCTGTTCGTCGACGGTCAGCTCGTCAGCCGGGATCACCCGGCGGATTCTGCCGGATCGGGTTGGTCGCGGCGCGCGTCAGTGCTGGTGGCTGCGCCGGTACGCCGCGGCGCTCGCACCGACGAGCACCGTCGCGACCGCCGGTGCGACGGGCGACAGCCCGGTGTAGGGAAGCTGGTCGGTCGGGCCCGCGGCCGTGCCGCCCGGGACCGGCGTCAGCGCTGCGGCCGGCGGCCCGCCGGGTTCGCCGGCTCCCGAGACGCCGTCGCTCGGCGCGGGGGCGGCTGCGGGCGGGGTGGTGGGGGTGGACGGCTGGGGTGCCGGGGTGGCGGTGGACGCGGGCGGCTGTGTCGCCTGCGGGGGGCTCGAGGTGGCCGCGCTCGGACCGGCGGCGGGGAGCGGGCCGCCGGCGCCGGCGGGATTGCTCTCGCCACCGTTGCCGGCCGCGCCCGTCAGGATGGCGGCAATCGCTGCGCCGATCACGGCGACGGCGAGCACCAGCAGGGTGCGGGCGAGCCCGATGCGCCGATCCACGACCGAATCGTCCCCGTTGCCCGCGAGCAGGACACGGGGACACGCCGGGGGTCAGCCGCGCGGGCGGAAGCGGACCAGCGCCCGGCCTTCGCCGGTGTCGTGGAAGACGACCTCGACCGGCTGGTCGATGCGGACGGTCTCGGGGTCGCAGTCGACGATGTTCGTGAGCAGCCGGGGACCCTCGTCGAGCTGGACGTAGGCCAGCACGAACGGCGCCGCCTCGCGGTAGGCGCCCTCGCCCCGCCGGGCCACCGTGTAGCTGTAGACCGTGCCGCGCCCGCTGCCCTCGAACCACTCGGTGGCGGTGCTGTGGCAGTCGGGGCAGATGGCCCGGGGGTACCAGATGACGTGGCCGCACGCCGTGCAGCGCTTCAGCAGCAGCCGGCCTTCGGCGGTGGCGTCCCAGAACGCCTTGGTCTCCGGGTTGACCGGCGGCACCGGAGTGGGCAGGCTCATGCGTCCTCCTGGCCGAGAATCAGCGTGGCGCTGCCCATGCGCGTGCCGAGCGAGCCGCCGGTGCCGTGCGCGAGCGCGATCCGGCAGTCGGGCACCTGCACCTGCGGGTGCGCCTCGCCGCGCAGCTGGCGGACCGCCTCGATGACCTTCGTCATGCCGCCCCGGTTGGTCGGGTGGTTGTTGCACAGACCACCGCCGTCGGTGTTGAACGGCAGCTTGCCGTGCGGCGCGACCAGCGCCCCGTCCATGACGAACCGCCCGCCCGCACCCTTCTCGCAGAAGCCGAGGTCCTCGATCGTCTCCAGCACCGTGATCGTGAACGAGTCGTAGATCGACGCGTAGTCGATGTCGGCGTGGCTGACCCCGGCCTCCTCGAAGGCCCGCGGGCCGGACCAGCGCGCCCCGGTGTAGGTCAGGTCGATGCGGCCGTTGTCGGCGTGCTTCGGCGCCTCGCCGTGGCCGAGCACCTTGACGCAACGTCGTTCGAGCGAGCGTGCCACCTCGGGGCTGACGACGACGACCGCCCCGCCACCGTCGGTGACGACGCAGCAGTCGAGCAGGTGCAACGGGTCGGCGACCAGCCGCGATTGCAGGACCTCCTCGACGGTCACGGCCTTGGGCAGGAAGGCGTTGGGGTTGTGCTGCGCGTGCAGCGAGGCGGCCACCTTGATCTCGGCGAGCTGCTCGCTGGTGGTGCCGAACTCGTACATGTGGCGTTGCGCGGCCAGCGCGTACATCGGGATCGTCGACGTGCCGTAGACCATCTCGAACGCCGCCTCGGGCGCGTTGGTCGCACCGCGCATCCGGCCGACGTTTTCCCGCTGCCGCGGCCGGCCACCGAGGGTGATGAGGGCGACGCTGCACTTGCCGGCGGCGATCGCGGCCGTCGCGTGCCCGACCAGGGCGACGTAGGACGACCCGCCCATCTCGGTCGAGTCGACGTAGGACAGCCGCTTCAGGCCCAGGTAGTCGGCCATCGACAGCGGTCCGAACCCCGGCGCGTCGCCCGCGCAGAAGTAGCCGTCGACGTCGTCCATCGTCAGCCCGGCGTCGGCCAGGGCGCCTAGGGCGACCTCGCCGTGCACCTGTGGCGTGGACTTGTCGGGGATGTCGCGGTCGGGGTGCTCGAACGCGCCCGCGATGAAAGCCCGTCCGCGCAGACTCACGACACGCCCACCTCTCGACCCGGCTTTGCGGCGACCCTATGCAACCGACCGTGGTCCACTGCAGGGAGGGCAACCGCTCCCGAGGAGGATCGTGAACCGCGCGCTGACCGCTGCCGCCGTGCTGCTGGCCGGACTCGCTGCCGCGTGCAGCGGCAGCAGCGGAGGCACCCACACTGCCGCCTCGTCGCCCGCCGCGACCACGACCTCGCCTCCTGCGAGTGCTGCCCCCACCGTGACCATGACCGCCAACCCGATCGTCGCCCCGACGTTGCCACCGCCCACCAGCGCCGCACCGGGTGACGTCCCGGCCGGCGCGACGCTCGTGATGCGGCACGACGGCAGCGGCACGTCGTACGTCGTCTATGCCGAGCCCCGCAACGGCAGCTACTGCCTGGTGCTCGTCGCCGGCTCGCAGCGCGGCGAGCAGTGCGTTCGCTCGGTGCCGCCTTCGGACCAGCTCGACGTGCACACGCTGAGCACCGGCACGGGGCCGGGGGCGATCTCGCTGCTCGCCGGCGTCACCGGGGGCCGGGTGGTCAAGGTGACGGCCGACACCGACGCCGGCTCGGCGGCGAGCGTCACACCGGTCGCGGTCGCCGACACGGGGGGCAAGGCCTTCGCCGTCGCGGTGGATCCCGACACGGTCAGCCAGGTCACCGCCTACGATGCCGCGGGCAACGTCGTCGCCCGCAGCTGAAGCCACCTGCTCGGCGCTCTTCCCCTGATCGACCCGGGTCGGCTACGCTGGTAGCAGGTCGCAGTTCTCGCCTAGGTGTTTCGCCCGCGGGATCTTTCCGCGGGCGTTTTGTTTCTCTCCGAGAAGCACCGCGGGCGGCCCGGTCCCACACCAGGGGCATGAGCCAGTGAGAGGACAGAAGTTATGGCTCAGGGCACGGTGAAGTGGTTCAACGCGGAGAAGGGCTACGGCTTCATCACTCCGGACGACGGCAGCAAGGACGTGTTCGTGCACTTCAGCGCGATCTCGGGTTCCGGCTACCGCAGCCTGGATGACGAGCAGCGGGTCGAGTTCGACGTGACCCAGGGTCCCAAGGGCCCCCAGGCGGAGAACGTTCGCGCCGTCTGAACCACCACCGTCGTAGCCCCTGCGCCCCTCGCGGGCCGGGGGCTACGCGTTTTTCGTGCCCCGTTGCGCCGACGCCTCGGTGATCGCGCGCCAGACCCGTTCGGAGGTCGTCGGCAGGTCGATGTGGCGTACGCCGAGGTGCGCGACCGCGTCGATGACGGCGTTCTGGACCGCGGGGGTGGCGCCGATCGTGCCGGCCTCCCCGATGCCCTTGGCCCCCAGTGGGTTGTAGGGCGTCGGCGTCTCGGAGTCGACCAGGTCGAAGCTCGGCAGCAGGTCGGCGGTGACGATGCCGTAGTCGGCGAAGTTCGTCGTGACGGGGTTGCCGTCGGCGTCGTAGCGCATCTCCTCGACGAGAGCCTGCGCCACGCCCTGGGCCAGGCCGCCGTGCCGCTGGCCCTCGACGAGAAGCGGGTTGAGGATCCGGCCGGCGTCGTCGACCGTGGTCAGCGACCGCAGCGTCACCTTGCCCGTGCCGGTGTCGACCTCGACCACGGCCAGGTGCGCGCCGAACGGGAACGTCGGCCCCTGCGGCACGAAGTGCGACGACGCCGACAGCACCGCCTCGCGCCCGGCCGCTGCCGCGGCCAGCTCCGACCACGACAGCCCGCTGCTCGCGTCGCCGGCGACGTGTAGCCGGGCGCTGTCCTTGTCGAGCACCACGTCGTCGGCGCTGGCTTCGAGCAGGTCGGCGGCGAGGTCGCGCGCCTGGGCCAGCACCGAGACGGCGGCGTCGTGCACCGCGGTGCCCCCGAGCTGCAGCGACCGGGAGCCGAACGTCCCGACGCCCTGCGGCACCAGGTCGGTGTCGCCGTAGATGACGGTGACCGCATCGAGGGGCACGCCGAGCTGGTCGGCCACGATCATCGCCCACGACGTCGCGTGCCCCTGCCCGTGCGCGGACGACCCGGTGAGCACCCGCACCCGCCCGTCGGGCTCGATGTCGACCTGCGCGTGCTCGCCGGCGTAGCTGTCACCGGCGGTGATCTCGACGTAGGTGGCCAGGCCGATGCCCAGCTGCACGGTGTCGCCGGACTCGCGCCGCCGCCGCTGCTCGTCGCGGAGCCGTTGGTAGCCGCCCGCCTCGAGCACCCGGTCGAGCGCGGCCCGGTAGTCGCCGCTGTCGTAGATCAGGCCGGTGCGCGTGGTGTAGGGGAACGCGTCTGAGCCGACGAGGTTGCGCCGGCGCACGTCCGCCGGATCCATCCCGATCTCCGCCGCGAACAGGTCCACCGCGCGCTCGACGGCCGCGGTCGCCTCCGGCCGCCCCGCGCCGCGGTAGGCGGCCACCGGGGTCGTCGTCGTCACCACGCTGACCGCGCGGCTCTCGACCTTGGGGATGTCGTAGACGCCGGGTGCCATCCAGCGGGTGAGGAACGGCAGGAACGACCCGATCTCCGGGTAGGCGCCGGCGTCCTGCACCACCTCGAGCCGGTAGGCCAGGATGCTGCCGTCGCGCCGGCCGCCGATCGTGACGGTCTGCTTCTGGGCACGCCCGTGCGTGAGGCCGACGAGATTCTCCGAGCGGTTCTCGGTCCAACGCATCGGCCGGCCGAAGTGCCGCGCCAGCCACGGGAGCAGCACCTCTTCCGGGTCGCGGCCCATCTTGGCGCCGAAGCCGCCACCGACGTCGGGCGCGACCACCCGCACCTGCTCCTCCGCCAGGTCGTAGGCCGCGCGCAGCCGGTCCCGCGTGCCGTGGGCGCTTTGCGTGGCGGACCAGAACGTCAACCGCTCGTCATCGCCCCACGCGGCAGCGGCCGATCGCACCTCCATGGGCGCGGGCGCCACCCGCTGGTTGACGATGTCGGCGCTGACCACCACCTCGCAGCCGTCGAACAGCGTGTCGTCGCGGCCGTCATCGAAGGTCGCCGCGACGTTGCTCCCCGTGTCGGGGAACAGCAGCGTCGACCCGGCCAGCGCGTCAGCGAGGTCCACGACGGCGGGCAGCGGCTCGTAGTCGACCGAGACGAGCTCCGCGGCGTCCTCGCCCTGGTAGCGGTTCTCGGTGACGATGGCCGCGACCGGCTCGCCCACGTAGCGCACCAGGTCGCGCGCGAGCACCGGCCGCGGCATGTCCGTCGTCACGCCGATCAGCTGCGCCACGCCCGGCGGGAGGTCGACCTCGGCGCCCGTCACGACGCCGATGACGCCGGGCGCCGCGACGGCGTCGGCGGTGTCGATGTGGGTGATCCGACCGTGCGCAACCGTCGAGCGCACGTAGGTCACGTGCGCCGCGCCGTCGAGGGCCGGCTCGCGCAGATCGTCGACGTAGGTGCCGCCGACGGTGAGGAAACGCGGGTCCTCGAAGCGCACGACGCGGGTGCCGAGAATGCTCATGCGCGCACTATGGCGCAACTCCCGGCCCCTGCGTCAGGGCTCCGGCCGTTGATGTCGGCGTACGGCGGGTAGATGCCAGTCAACGGATCGTTTCCGCAACCGGGAGGCACGCGCATGGCATCGGCACATGGCCGCAAGATCGCAGTAGTGACCGGAGGCACCGCCGGCGTCGGCCGGGCGACGGTGCGGGAGTTCGCCGGTGCCGGCTACGACGTGGCGATCCTCGCGCGCGGCCAGGCCGGCCTCGACGGCGCCGCGAAAGACGTCGAGAACCTCGGCGGGCGCGCGCTGCCGATCCAGGTCGACGTGGCCGACCACGAGGCCGTGCAGGCGGCGGCCGACCAGGTCGAGCGCGAGCTCGGCGAGATCGACGTCTGGGTCAACGTGGCGTTCGTCGGCTCGCTGGCGCTGTTCTGGGACACCACCCCGGAGGAGTACAAACGCTTCACCGACGTCACCTACCACGGCCAGGTGTGGGGGACCCGGGCCGCGCTGTCCTACATGCGCCCGCGCGACCGCGGCGTCATCGTCAACGTCGGTTCCGCGATGGCCTACCGCTCGATCCCGCTGCAGTCGCCCTACTGCGGGGCGAAGCACGCGGTGAAGGGCTTCAGCGAGTCGGTGATGACCGAGCTCGCGCACGAGAAGAGCAACGTCAAGCTCTGCATGGTGCAGCTGCCGGGCCTCAACACGCCGCAGTTCAACTGGAACCTGTCCAAGGTGTCCAAGCACCCGATGCCGGTGCCGCCGATCTTTCAGCCGGAGCTGCCGGCCCGGGCGATCCGCTTCCTCGCCGAGCACCCGCGGCGCAACATGTGGGTCGGCATCTCGACGGCGTACACGATCCTGGGCGAGCGGGTCGCGCCGAAGCTGCTCGACCTCTACCTGGGCTGGCAGGGCGTGAAGTCCCAGCAGACCGGCAAGGACGCGCCGCGCTGGGGTGCCAACACGTTCGAGCCGCAGGACCAGGACGCCGACCGCGGCGCGCACGGAGCGTTCGACAGCAAGGCGCACCACCGCGACCCGGTGCTGTGGATGTCGATGCACCGGCGCGCGCTGATCAGCGCGTTCACCGGCGTCACTGCTGCTGCCGGCGCCGCGGCGGTCGCGCTCACCCGTGACTGATGCCCTCGTCGACGCGCTCGACGAGGGTCATCGCAGGCTGCGCGAGCTGCTCGTCGCGATCGGCGAGCTGCCACGGGACTCGGTGCACATCGACGGCGCGCAGATGCGTCAGCGGCAGATCCTGCTTCGCCGGCTGCGCCGCGAGTTCGTCGCGCTGGCGACGCTGAAGGAGCGATCGCTCTGGCCGGCCGTCCGCCGCCATCTCGTGAGCGGCGACGACCTCGTCGCTCGCGCGATCCGGCAGAAGCGGTACGTCGAGCTGCTGATGGACAAGCTGCGATGGTTCGCCCATCGCGACCCGCGGGTCGACGACCTGCTGGCGCGGCTGCTCACCTGCGCCCGGGAGCACCTGGACTTCGAGAACGCCCTGTTCGAACGGCTGTCCACCGAGCTGCCCGACGAGGAACGGCAGCGGATCGCCGAGCAGTTGCGCCACCCACCGGCGCTGCTGCCGACCCGGCCGCACCCCGACCTGCCGACGGCACCGTGGGCGGCCCGGCTGTTCGGGCCCGTCGCCGCCGCCGTCGACCGGGTCCACGACCGGCTGCAGACGGCCCCGAACGGGCTCTGAGCCGCGCGCCGTTCAACGCCGCCTGGGCGGGCGGGTCTGCCGCGGAGTCTCAGCGCAGCGGGAATCCGACGAGAGCGGCCAGCCCCACCACTCCGGCGGCCAGCCAGGCGACGTAGTCGCCGACGTGGCCGGAGTGCACGCTGCGTACCACCCGCAGCGGGGGTTCGGCGTAGCGGAGAACCCCACGCAGCAGCGTCGGCAACCGGTGCCCGTAGATGGCGAGCAGCGCGAAGGCGACGGCCAGCACCGCCGACAGCGCGGCGAGCCCGACACCCAGCCAGGTCCAGTGCGCCTCGGGGACCGGCGGCGGGGGGTGGACGGCCATCCCGTGCAGCGCCTGCCCGACGTAGGAAACGCGGTCGGTGAACTGCCCGGCGGCCTTCGACACCGCCGCCGCGATCCCGGGCACACATCCGGTCGCGAGGGCCATCGACAACAGGGTGACGATCGCGGCCACCATCGTGATCGGGACCGTGTCGAGCGTCACGTCGCCTACGGTTTCGGTGCCCTCCTCCTCGCCGCTGGTCGAGACGTCCTGGTCGATCTGGTGCGGTTTCGGGCCGAGGCCGAAGTAGATGCGCAGCCCGGCCCGCAGCACCGCGCCGCCGGTGATCGCCGACACGAGCACGAACATCGCGGGCGCCCAGGCGTAGCCCGACGTGGCGACCGCCTCCTCCGCGATCGACTTGCCGAGGGCCGTCCCGAAGGGTGGCATCGCGGCCAGCGCCAGGGCGCCCAGCACGAACAGCCACGGCATCAGCCGGGCGTCGCGGCCCCGGCCGTAGAGCTGGCGCTCGTCCACGCTGCCGTAACGGTTCAGCAGCACGCCCGCGAGCAGGAACAGGGCGGACTTCACGCCGGCATGCCCTGCGACGTACAGCATCGCGCCGGTCGTGCCGGCGGTGTCGAGGGTCGACATCGCCATCAGGAACAGGCCGACGTGCGCGATGGTGGAGTAGGCCAACATGCGCTTGATGTGGCGTTGCGAGAAGCACATGATCGCGCCCACGGCTGCGGTCAGCGCACCGAAGACGATGAAGGTCTGGCGGATGTCCGATGCCGGCAGCGTGTCGCTGAAGACCACCCAGTAGAGCCGGAAGACGCCGTAGACACCGAGCTCGACCATGACGCCGGAGAAGAGCACGCACACCGGCGCCGGCGCGACCGCGTGTGCGTCGGCCAGCCAGAAGTGGAGCGGCACCATCGCCGCCTTCACCAGGAAGCCGGTCACGACGAGCACGAAGCCCGCGACGACGAGGATGTCGGGTCGTCGGTGCGACAGGCTCTCCGACAGCTGGGGCAGGCCGAGCTCGCTGGTGCGGCTGTAGAGCAGGCCGATGCCCATCAGCGACAGGTAGGCGCCGAGCGAGTTGATGATGCCGAAGTTCAGCCCGCCCTGGACGGCTGATGGCTCCTCGATCCTGAACCCCGTCAACGCATAGGCCGCTGCGCCCATGAGCTCGAAGAAGACGAACATGTTGAACAGGTCACCGGTCAGCGCGAACCCGACCATGCCGGTCAGGAAGAGCAGCATGAGCACGTGGTAGTGCGCGGCGGCGTCCTCGAAGTAGCGCCAGCTGTAGACGAGCGCGATCGTCATCAGCGCCGCGGCGAGCAGTCCGAGGCCGGCGTTGAGCGGGCCGGCGATGAGGACGATGCCGACGCTGAAGCCGTGGGACGGCTGCCGCCCGCCCGCCCAGGTCACGACCCGGCCGCCGGCGGAGGCGGTCATCAGGGCTGCGCAGATGCCGGCGACGCCGGCGGTGGTGAGCGTGGCGATGCCGTCGCGGACCTGGTGCGGAAGGAACTTGCCGATCGCGACAAGGATGCAGGCCACCGTGATCGGCAGCGCGATGGCCAGCGGCGCGAGGTCGCCGGCGGGGACGTCGGGCACGTCAGCCCTTCAGCTCGGCGAGCTCGTCGGGGTCGACGGTCCCCTGCCGCTTGCCGATCTGGATCGACAGCGCCAGGAGCAGGGCGGTGACGACGGCCGACACGACGATGTCGGTCAGCGTCATCGCCTGCACCACGGGGTCGACCACCTTCGTCGTCGGGGACTCGGTCGAGCCGAAGACCGGTGCGGTCGCGCCGTTCTGGTAGCCGACCGCGAGCAGCAGCACGTAGGTGCCGGCCTGCGCGACCGACAGCGACACGGTCGCGTGGACGAGGTCGCGGCTGCGCACGATGCCCCACATCCCGGCGAGCATCAGCCAGCCCGAGACGAAGTAGGCGTAGTAGGTCACCGGTCACCGCCGCGGTCCACGGTGCCCTGCGGCGAGGCCCCGCCGCGGATCGCCAGTGCCTGCTTGAAGAACGCCGCCAGCAGCACGATGAAGCTGGACGCGACCTCGAGCCCGACGAGCACGTTGAGCAGCGGCACGGTGCCTGCAGACAGCAGGTGGCCGAAGGCGCTCGAGTCGCCCTGCGGGATGACGTTGGCGAGGAACGCTCCGGCGACGATCATCCCCGCCATCGCGAGAATCGCGAACGCTGCGGCACCGACCGCCTCGCCGACCTCGAAGACGTGCTCCGGCCGCAGCCGCTCCAGCGCCGGGTAGTTGCCGGCCAGGTAGACGAGGTGGATCCCGGTGGCAAGGATCACGCCACCCTGGAAGCCGCCGCCCGGTGTCAGATGGCCGTGGATGACCACGTCCATCCCGATCAGCATCGTGACCGCGAGCATGAGGTAGCCCATGAGCCGCGTGCCTTCGAGCACCCGGCCGGGCTGTAGCTTGCGCTTCTCGTCCTCCTCCTTCGACGGGCGCAGCAGCGCGGCGGCGCCGACCACCGAGACGAGCAGGATCACCTCCTCACCGAGCGTGTCGAGACCGCGCTGGTCGAACGTCACCGACTCGACGACGTTGGCGGTCACGTGCTTCACCGAGGCGGCGACCGCGTGGTCTCGGTAGAAATGTGACTTCTGCCCGAACCCCGGCATGGCGAGGAACGCCATCGCCATGAGCACGCCGAGACACCCGGCGGAGACGAGGAACAGCATCATGCGGTAACGACGGGTCATGTGCGTGCCTCAGCGCCCGCCGCGCATGGTGCGGATGGTCAGCATCACCAGCAGAGGCACGATCGCCGCACCCACGCCGATCTCGCTGAGCGCCACGTCGGGCGCCTGGAGCACGAGGAAGAGCAGCGAGAGCAGTACGCCGAACACCGACAGCGTGACCGCCTGCCGCTCGGGCGCGTCGGTCATGATGACCGTCGTGCCGGCGAGTGCCACCAGCGTCAGTGCCAGGGCGATGACGACGTCGCCGCCGCCGGTCACTCGGGTGACTCCTTGGGGATGATCCCCTCTCGCTGCGCGGCCGCCCGGCCGGTGGCCGCCTCGAGCTGCGGGCCGGTGATGCCCAGCAGGAAGACGATGAAGACGATCATCGCCGTGGTGAGGCCCAGGCCGTTGTCGATCGCGAGTGACAGGCCGATGAGCGGGGCGGCCAGCGACGTCACGGGGGTGATGAAGTGCAGCCGGGTGTAGAAGTCGTCGACGACCAGCGCCCCGAGACACGACAGCACCGCGACGGCCACTCCGGCGAACAGCAGCACCTGGATCAGCAGCGACTCGACACTCATGACGGCGGCCCCAGGAGGCGGGTGTAGACGAGGGTCCCGGCGAACGACATGAGGGCCAGGACGAGGGGGGCGATCAGGTAGGACGACTGCTCCACGGCCTGCGACAGCAGCAGCATGGCCACCGTCGTGACGGCGCCCGCGAGCTCGAGGCCGATCAGCCGGTGCACGGAGCTGCCGCGCGAACCGAGGATCAGCGCGGGCGCGAGCCCTCCCGCCAAGAGCACGGCGGTCGCGGCCAGCCAGGGGTTCACCGCGCCACCGTCCGCTGCAGGTCGGGCGGGCCGCCGACGATCTGGTGGAGCACCAGCGCCTCGCGCTCGGGCCGGCTGTCCATCACGAAGGAGCCCGGCGTCGTGGACACCGTCACCATCGCGAGCGCCGCGTGCGCCGACGCCCGGGCCGGGTCGTCGTGGTGTTGCAGCCGCAGCTCGCTCAGCTCACCCTCGAACGGCCGCCGGGTCACGGTGTGCGCGAGCACCGTGGCGAGCAGGCGCGCGGTGTCGGCGAGGATCGAGAACGGCAGCACGAGCAACCAGCGCAGCCAGCGCCAGTCGGGCCGCCAGGCGGCTTCGACCGTGCGCCGGACCTTGGGCATGAGCAACGCGCACGGCAGAGCGGCGGCCGCGGAGATGTAGAGCTCCATCGGCGGCGCGGATGACAGCGTGACCACCCACACGCCGACCATGAGCGCCCACCAGACAACGACCTCCACGAGGCCTGCCAGCGTCCGCCGCGTCATCGTGGACCTCCCGGGCGGCGTCTCCCCGGCCGGTCTCGGGGACAAACTCCCGGGGGTGCGGTGGCGTGGTTGCCGGCGGGGAGACGGGGTACGCGCCCGGCGTACAGCCCTGTCCGGACGGAGGTCGCCGTGCCCACGCGGGAGCAGGTCCGCCGGTTGCTGGACACCGGCATCGGTTATGAGTCGGCGGCCCGGCGGCTTTCGCTGCACCCGGGACTGGCCTACCTGATCGCGACCGGCGTGCCGGCCGACGGCGGTGACACGCTCACCGAGGAGGAGCGCTCCGCGCCGTACATGATGGGCGGCAGCCAGCGGCTGGTGAACCAGCCGCCGCAGAAACCCACGACCAACGACGAGGTCGAGCGCTGGATGCGTGCGCGTGCCGCTGCCGACGCTCAGATGCAGGCGGCAGCCCGTAGCCGTGCCGGCGAGGACGGCTCAGTCGAGCGCCTCGCAGCGCAGACAAGCAAGAGCTCCAGCGGGAAGGGAAGGCCACAGTGAGCGTCCGCACCTGGATCGAGGGATGGCCGGTCGTCCGTCAGTTCGGCGGTGACGATCCGCTCGGTCGCGGCGCCGCCGTGAAGAGCAGGCGCAGTGCCGAGCTCACCCCGCGCACCGAGAGCGCCGCGAAGGTCGTCAAGTCGATCTGCCCCTACTGCGCCGTCGGCTGCGGGCAGAACGTCTACGTCGAGGACGACCCCGAGACCGGCAAGGCGCAGGTCACGCAGATCGAGGGCGACCCCGACTCGCCGGTCAGCCGGGGACGGCTGTGCCCCAAGGGCGCCGCGAGCCTGCAGCTCACCACTGGATCGGCGCGGCTGCACACGGTGCTCTACCGCCGGCCCCACGCGACCGACTGGGAGGAGCTCGACCTCGACACGGCGATGGACATGGTGGCCGATCGGGTCATCAAGTCCCGCCGCGAAGGGTGGCAGTGGGAGGTCGATGGCAAGCGGACGAGGCGCACGCTCGGGTTCGCCTCGCTGGGTGGCGCGACGCTCGACAACGAGGAGAACTACCTCATCAAGAAGCTGTTCACCGCGCTCGGCGCCGTGCAGATCGAGAACCAAGCCCGCATATGACACAGCTCCACCGTCCCCAGTCTGGGGACGTCGTTCGGCCGCGGCGGGGCCACCACCTGCCAGCAGGAGCTGCAGAACAGCGACTGCATCGTCATCCAGGGCTCCAACATGGCCGAGTGCCATCCGGTGGGTTTCCAGTGGGTGATGGAGGCCAAGGCCCGGGGTGCCACCGTGATCCACGTCGACCCCCGCTACACCCGCACGTCGGCACTCGCCGACATCCACGTGCCGCTGCGCGCGGGCAGTGACATCGCCTTCCTCGGCGGGATCATCAACTACGTCCTGGAGCGCGGCAAGGAGTTCCGCGACTACGTCGTCCACTACACCAATGCGGCGGTCATCCTGCGGGAGGACTTCCGCGACACGGAGGACCTCGACGGCGTCTTCTCCGGTCTCGACCGCGAGGAGCGCAGCTACGACTTCCACAGCTGGCAGTACGAAGGCCTCGAGGTGCAGGCCGCGTCCGGCCAGCGCGACCAGGAGTACGAGGACAAGGTCGGCACCGACCACGCCAAGGGCGATTCGTTCGGCTCGGGCGGCGCGTCGATCGGCTCGGGCGAGCCGCAGCGCGACGAGACGTTGCAGCACCCTCGCTGCGTGTTCCAGGTGCTCAAGCGGCACTACGCGCGCTACACGCCGGAGATGGTCGAGGAGATCTGCGGCGTCCCCCAGGATCTGTTCCTGAAGGTCTGCCGGGCGCTCACCGACAACTCCGACCGCGACCACACGTCGGCGTTCGTCTACGCAGTGGGCTGGACTCAGCACACGGTCGGCGTGCAGTACATCCGTGGCGCCGCGATCCTGCAGCTGCTGCTCGGCAACATCGGACGCCCCGGCGGCGGCATCATGGCGCTGCGCGGGCACGCGTCGATCCAGGGCTCCACCGACATCCCGACGCTGTTCAACCTGCTGCCCGGCTACATCCCGATGCCGCACTCCCACCGCGACGAGGACCTCGACAAGTTCATCGCGGCGGAGCGCACGGAGAAGGGCTACTGGGCGGAGATGCGGGCCTACATGGTGAGCCTGATGAAGTCCTACTGGGGCGCGGCGGCGACACCCGACAACGACTTCTGCTTCGACTACCTGCCGCGGATCTCCGGCAACCACAGCACCTACGAGACCGTGCTGGCGCAGATCGACGGCGTCTGCAAGGGCTACTTCCTGTACGGCGAGAACCCCGCGGTCGGGTCGGCCAACAACAAGATGCAGCGCAAGGGCATGGCCAACCTCGACTGGCTCGTCGTTCGCGACTTCTCGCTCATCGAGAGCGCGACGTGGTGGAAGGACGGGCCGGAGATCGAGACCGGCGAGATGCGCACCGAGGACATCGCGACCGAGGTGTTCTTCTTCCCCGCCGCCGCGCACACCGAGAAGAACGGCTCGTTCACCAACACCCAGCGGATGCTGCAGTGGCACCACATGGCCAAGGAGCCCGATGGTGACGCGCGCAGCGATCTCTGGTTCACCTACCACCTCGGCCGCATCATCCGGGACAAGCTCGCCGGCTCGACCGACGAGATGGACCGGCCCGTGCTCGACGTCACGTGGGACTACCCGGTCGAGGGGTCGATCGACGAGCCGAGCGCGGAAGCGGTGCTCGCCGAGATCAACGGCTGGGACTCCGAGGGACGCCCGCTGTCGTCGTACGAGCAGCTGAACGAGGACGGCTCGACGGCTTGCGGCTGCTGGATCTACTGCGGGGTCTACACCGACGGGGTCAACCAGGCGGCGCGGCGCAAGCCGGGATCGGAGCAGAACTGGCTGGGTCCGGAGTGGGGCTGGGCGTGGCCGGCCAACCGCCGGGTCCTCTACAACCGCGCCTCGGCCGACCCCGACGGCAAGCCGTGGAGCGAGCGCAAGGCGCTGGTCTGGTGGGACGACGAGGAGTCGAAGTGGACCGGGCATGACGTCCCGGACTTCTCCGCGAGCAAGTCACCGTCGTACCGCCCGCCCGAAGGGGCGAGGGGGGCGGAGGCGCTCTCCGGCATCGACCCGTTCGTCATGCAGGCCGACGGCAAGGGCTGGCTGTTCGTGCCCGCGGGCCTGACCGACGGGCCGCTGCCGACGCACTACGAGCCGCAGGAGTCGCCGTTCAACAACCCGCTCTACGGCCAGCAGCGCAACCCGGTGCGCCAGGTGCTGCAGAAGCGCAAGGACAACCGCTACCACCCGAGCGGCGGCTCTCCCGGCACCGACGTCTACCCCTACGTGGTGACGACCTACCGGTTGACCGAGCACCACACCGCCGGCGGCATGTCGCGGTTCGTGCCCTACCTGTCGGAGCTGCAGCCGGAGATGTTCTGCGAGGTCAGCCCCGAGCTCGCCGAGGAGCGCGGGCTGGAGCACAACGGGTGGGCCACGATCGTCACGGCCCGCAACGCGATCGAGGCGCGGGTGATGGTCACCGCTCGGATGACGCCGCTGCGGGTGCAGGGCCGGGTCGTGCACCAGGTCGGGCTGCCCTACCACTGGGGCCCCAACGGCTACTCGACCGGCGACTCGGCCAACGAGCTCGCGCACCTGGCGCTCGACCCCAACGTGCACATCCAGGAGGTCAAGGCGCTGACCTGTGACATCCGTCCGGGCCGGCGGCCGCGGGGACCGGCGAAGAACGACCTCGTGCTGCAGTACCAACGCCGCGCCGGCGTCGACGAGAACACCGGGACGGAGGTCTGACGTGCGGCTGAGCAACGGCGAGACGCTGAGCCAGGCGCTCTACGGCGACACCGACCCGGCCGGTGCCAGCGGCTACGGCGACCACCCGCCGCGGATGGGCTTCTTCACCGACACGTCCGTCTGCATCGGCTGCAAGGCCTGCGAGGTCGCGTGCAAGGAGTGGAACCACGTCCCGGAGGATGGGCTGCTCTTCACCGGCATGTCCTACGACAACACCCAGGGCCTGGGTGCCGACACGTGGCGGCACGTCGCGTTCATCGAGCAGAGCAAGCCGCTGGCCGGTCAGATCGCCGGCGTGCAGCACGACTCAGACCAGCTGCGCTGGCTGATGTCCAGCGACGTCTGCAAGCACTGCACGCACGCCGCCTGCCTCGACGTCTGCCCGACCGGCTCGCTCTTCCGCACCGAGTTCGGCACCGTCGTCGTGCAGGAGGACATCTGCAACGGCTGCGGCTACTGCATCCCGGCCTGCCCCTACGGCGTCATCGACCAGCGCGAAGGCGACGGCCGGGCGTGGAAGTGCACGATGTGCTACGACCGGCTGCAGATCGGTCAGGAGCCGGCCTGCGCGAAGACCTGCCCCACCGACTCGATCCAGTTCGGCCCGCTCGACGAGCTGCGCGACCGCGCGCAGGTCCGGTTGCAGCAGCTGCACGACGCCGGGGTGGTCGACGCGCGGTTGTACGGCGAGGACCCGCACGACGGGGTTGGCGGCGACGGCGCGTTCTTCCTGCTGCTCGACGAGCCCGAGGTCTACGGCCTGCCGCCCGACCCGGTCGTCACGACCCGCGACCTGCCCGACATGTGGAAGCACGCCGCTGCCGCCGCCGCGACGCTGGCGTTGGCCGCGGCGGCATCCTTCATCGGAGGCCGGCGGTGAGCGGCGGCGACGTCACCAGGGACGGCCTGCGCGGGGTGCGCCCCGACCGCGACGCGATGACCGGCAACCTCGATGGAGAGAGGCGGAAGCCGGGCCGGCGACGCCGCGGTCGCGCCGAGCAGCAGATGGTGCCGGACGCGGAGTTCACGTCCTACTACGGCAGGCCGGTGATCAAGGCGCCGGTGTGGGAGGCGCCCGACATCCCCGGCTACATCTTCCTCGGCGGGCTCGCCGGCGCCTCATCGATGCTCGCGGCCGGAGCCGACCTCAGCGGCCGCGGCGAGCTGGCGAAGGTCTGCAAGGTCGCCTCTCTCGGCGCGATCAGCCTGTCGGCGCTGGCGCTGGTCCACGACCTCGGCAAGCCGTCGCGCTTCCTCAACATGCTCCGCACCCTCAAGGTCACCTCGCCGATGAGCGTGGGTTCGTGGCTGCTCGCCGCCTACGGACCGGCGACCGGGGTCGCGGCACTGTCGTCGGTCACGGGCTTCCTACCTCCGCTGGGCGCGGCCGCGACCGCGGGCGCGGCGACCCTCGGTGGTCCGGTGGCCGCCTACACCGGCGTACTCCTTGCCGACACCGCGGTGCCGGCCTGGCACGGCGGCTACCGCGAGATGCCGTTCGTCTTCACCGGGTCGGGTGCGGCGGCGGCCGGCGGCCTGGCGCTCGGGTTGGCCGACCACGGCATCCCGATGCGCCAGCTCGGTCCGGCCAGGGCCTTCGGTGTGCTCGGCGCGGCGCTCGAGCTGGTCGCGTCCGAAGCCATGGAGAAGCGGCTCGGCCTGGTCGCGGAGCCCTACCAGAAGGGCAACAAGGGCGCTTACTACGTCAAGGCGGGCAAGGCGCTGACCGCGCTCGGCGCGGTCGGGGCGGTGGCGTCGATGCGTGCCGCGCCGCTGACCCGGGCCGCCGGGGCCGCGCTGTTCCTCGGCTCGCTGGCCACGAAGTGGGGCATCTTCCACGCCGGCTTCGCCTCGGCCGACGACCCGAAGTACACCGTCGTCCCCCAGCGCGACCGGATCGAGCGCGGAGAGCAGGCGCGAGCCACCGCCGACTGAGCGCTGCTCAGGCATCAGGTCGGGCAGCACCGGCCGGGTCGGAGCCGCGCCGCAGGGTCAGGCGCTCGAGGCTGCTTCCGCGTCGGCTCCCAGCGACACGGTCTCCCCGTGGCCGGTGTGCTCGGCCTCCTCCTTCTCCTGTTCGTGCAACGCCTGCACGACCGGAGACGTGTCGAGCAGCACGATGCCCGCGATCATCGCGGCGATGCCCGCGATGGCGACCCCGAGTGCCAGCGGGGCGGTGCGGATCGACTCGCCGAACAGCGCGAGGCCGATGCCGATGGCGACGAGCGGCTCGGCCGCGTCGACGACGGGCATGCTCGACGCCAGCGGCCCGGCCTGGAACGCCGACTGGATGAGCAGCAGCCCGAAGATGCTGGTCAGCGTCATCGCGTAGATCTCCCAGGACTCGAAGCCCGAGATGGCGCCCTTGGAGAACTTGTTGGTTGCCGCGGCCATGAGGCCCGACTCGGTCCCCATGGTGGCGGCCGCGGCCAGCGCGATCAGCGAGGCGCGCATCGGCCCGCTGATGCGCCGCTGGATCAGCAGCGCGCCGGCGACCAGGATCGCGATCGCGGCGAGCACCGGGGTCCACTGCCCGATCGGCTGGATCGGGTTGCCCTGGGTCGGGGCGGCCGCGGCGATCGCCGCGGCGATGCCCACCGCCACGGCCAGCACGCCGATCCAGTCGCGGCGGCGCAGCCGCATCTTGTGCAGCCGCAGCGAGATCGGGATCGCGAACAGCAGCTCCGACACGATGATCGGTTGCACGACGGCCAGCGGCGCGAAGTTCAGCGCGAGGGCCTGGAAGACGTAGGACAGGACCGCGCAGGAGATGCCCGCGACCCACAGCCGCTGGTGCAGCAGATCCCAGATCAGCCGCGGGGAGAGCGACTCGCCCTCGGGCCGCGTGCTCGCGACCCGTTGCTGCAGCACCCCTCCGATCGCGAAGAACAGGCCCGCGATGAGGGCAGCGATGATGGCGACGTACACCGGGCGTTCATGCCCGGCCGGGGACGCTTGCAGTCACCGGACCGGGCACGGGTCCGCCCGAGGCCTCGCTGGCCTACGCCGGGGAAACCGCTCGTGTCGCCGGCTCAGTCGAGCAGCGCCGCGGCCAGGCGCTCGCGGTGCTCGACGGCGTCGCCGAACAGCAGCTCGGAGCTCTTGGCGCGGCGGTAGTAGAGGTGGGCGTCGTGCTCCCAGGTGAAGCCGATGCCGCCGTGGATCTGGATGTTGTCGGCGGCGGCGTGGAAGTAGGCGTCGGAGCAGTAGGCCTTGGCCAGCGCGGCAACCATGGGCAGCTCGTCGGAGCCCTCGGCGGCGGCCCAGCCGGCGTAGTAGGCCGCGGAGCGCGCCGACTCGACTTCCAGCAGCATGTCGGCGCACTTGTGCTTGACCGCCTGGAAGCTGCCGATCGGCCGGCCGAACTGCACCCGCAGCTTGGCGTAGTCGACGCTCATGTCGAGGCAGCGCTGCGCACCGCCGACCTGCTCGGCCGCGAGCGCGACGATCGCCAGGTCGAGGGTCTGGCGGAGCAGGTCGCGGCCCGCGCCCTCGGTGCCGATCAGCCGGGCCGGCGTGCCGGTGAGGGTGAGTTCGGCCTGCTTGCGGGTCATGTCGAGCGTCTGGACGGCGCGGCGGGTGAGACCGGCGGCGTCGGCCTGGACCGCGAAGACGCTGGGCCCGCCGGGCGCCTGCGCCGCGACGAGGATCAGGTCGGCGGTGTGGCCGTCGAGGACGAACGCCTTGCTGCCGTCGAGGGTCCAGCCGCCGTCACCGGCCTTCGTCGCCGTGGTGGCGACGTCGTCGAAGTCGTAGCGGCCGGAGTCCTCGGCGACCGCGAACGTCGCGATCGTCGCGCCCTCGGCCATGCCGGGCAGCAGCTCCTTCTTCGCCGCGTCGTCACCGGAGAGCAGCAGCGCGTTGGTGGCGAGGGCGACCGTGGAGAAGTAGGGCGCGGGCAGCAGCGCCCGGCCCATCTCCTCGAAGACGACCATGAGCTCGACCTGGCCGAAGCCGGCGCCGCCGTGCTCCTCCGGGATCGCCATGCCCTGCAGGCCCAGCTGCTGGGCCATCTGCGTCCAGACCGTCGGGTCGTAGCCCTCGTCGGTCTCCATGAGCCGGCGCACCTCGGCCGACGAGGCCTTGTCCTCGAGGAACCGGCGCAGCGAGCGACGCAGCTCTTCCTGCTCCGCGGTGAACGCCATGATCATGACTGCGACTCCTTCTGCGTGCCGACGCGCAGGTCCTTGAACGCGACGTTCTTCGAGACGTCGGGCTCCTTGGGCAGGCCGAGCACCCGCTCACCGATGATGTTGTGCTGGATCTCGTCGGAGCCGCCGTAGATCGACGGAGCCGGCGCGCCGAGGAACTGCAGGGCGAGCGAGCCGTGCAGCGGCGCGTCGTCACCGGCGAGCATCCCGCGCGCCCCGGCGATCGACATGCCGACGTCGCGGGACAGCCGGGTGATGTGGGAGACCATCAGCTTGCCGAGCGACGCCTCGGCGCCCGGGCGGCCGCCGGCCGCGACCGCCGCCTTGGCGCGCAGGCCGTTCCAGCGGTTGAGCTGGCCGAGGGTGTAGAGCCGGGCGAGCTGCTGGCGGACGTTGGGGTCGCCGGCGCGGCCGGTCTCCTTGGCCAGCTTGATGAAGCTCTCCGCGCCGCGGCCGGCCATCGCCGAGCCGGTCGCGCGCTGGGCGGGGGCCGCGGTGCGCAGGCTCTCGATGTAGTCACCGACCGACTGGTCGAGCTGGTCGGCGACCCGGGTCCCCCCTGGCGCGCTGATCGAGAAGCCCAGGCTGCCGCCGGCACCGAGGCCGACCCGCTCGTTGGCCAGCGTGGTCAGGGCGACGCCCCAGCCGCCGTTCAGGTCGCCGATGATGTTGGCGGCGGGCACGCGCGCGTCGGTGAAGAACACCTCGGCGAAGTGCGACTCACCGGTGATCTGGCGCAGCGGCCGCACCTCGACGCCGGGCTGGTTCATGTCGAACGCGAAGTAGGTGATGCCGCGGTGCTTCGGCGCATCGCGGTCGGTGCGGGCGAGCAGCATGCCGAGATCGGCACCGAGGCCGCCGGAGGTCCACACCTTCTGCCCGTTGATGACGTACTCCGCGCCGTCGAGCTCGGCCCGGGTCTGCAGGCCGGCCAGGTCGGAGCCGGCGCCGGGCTCGCTGAACAGCTGGCACCACGCTTCGTCGCCGACGAGGATCGGCCGGATGAAGCGGCGCTTCTGCTCGTCGTTGCCGTGCGCGATGATCGTCGGTGCGGCGAGCATCCGCGACAGACCCGCTGGCGGGCCGGGCGCGTGGACCTTGCGGAACTCCTCGAACGCCACTGCCGCGAGGTCGTTGGACAGGCCCTTGCCGAACCACTCCGTCGGCCAGGTCGGGCAGGCCCACCCGGAGTCGGCGAGCCGCGCCAGCCACTCGCGCAGCGGGATCTTCGGGTCGAAGCTCGTGTCGATGAAGCCGCGCACCTCGGCGCGGACGGCATCGGCCGTGGCCAGGGCGGAATCCGCCATCGTGGTCACCTCGTCGGTCGGACTGTGGGGTGCCGACGAGGCTACCGAATCTGATTCGGTTTGGTCCAGGCAGGTGGCGGCCGGATCGGAGGTTCAGCGCAGGTTGAGGACCTCGACCAGGGTGCGTGCTGCGGCACCGCCCGCGTCGGTGGCGATGTCGAGGGCACGGCGTACGTCGAGGTCCGCGCGCAGCGCGTCGAGGACGGCCGCCTCCGCCGCCCCGTCGCCGCCGCGGCCGGCCCCGGAGTAGAGCGCCTCGAGCGCGGTCGCCGCGGCCTCGAGCTCGGCCGGGTCGTAGTCCCACGGCTGCGACCACGAGCGGCGGAGCAGCAGCAGGCGAATCGCGGCGGCGCTGTGCTGGTGCAGCAGGTCGGAGACCAGCACGAGGTTGCCGGCCGACTTCGCCATCTTGTGACCGTCGAGGCGGACCGTGCCGACGTGCAGCCAGCCACGCGAGAACGGCGCGACGCCGGTGATCGCCTCGCCCTGGGCGGCCTCGTAGGCGTGGTGGGGGAAGCGCAGGTCCGCCCCTCCGGCGTGCAGGTCGATGGCCGGCCCGAACGTCGACAGCACCATCGCCGTGCACTCGGCGTGCCAGCCGGGTCGCCCGTCGCCCCACGGGCTCGGCCACGCCGGTTCGTCGGGGCGGGCGGCCTGCCAGACCGTGACGTCGAGCGGGTCGTCCTTGCGCGGGTCGCCGGGCTCGTCGTCGTACTCCGTCAGCAGTGCGATGGCCTCGTCGTGACTCAGCCCGGCGCGGTCGGGGACGCCGGCGCCGCGGAAGTAGACGGTGCCGTCGCGGACGTAGGCCGCGCCGCGGTCGACCAGCCCGGCCGCGAGGGCGATCACCTCGCGGATGTGGGTGCGCGCCCGCGGCTCGTGGGTCGGTGGCGTGACACCGAGGGCGGCCAGGTCGCGGTCGAAGTAGTACTGCTGCACGGCGGCGAACCGGTCGTACTCCGCGCCGGCGCGGCGGGCCGCGGCGAACAGGTGCTGGTCGACGTCGGTCACGTTGCGGCAGAGCTCGGCGTCGGTGCCGAGCCGGCGCAGCAGGCGGACGACGACGTCCACCCAGACGGTGGTGGCGGCGTGCCCGAGGTGCGTCACGTCGTAGGGCGTGACGCCGCAGGCGTAGATCCGAGCCCGGCCGACCAGCGGCAGCGGTCGGCCGGCGATCGTCACGGGCCGCAGGGTCTCCCGGAGGTCGAGCGCCATGACCTCAGCCTGACACGCGGCGGGGCGTGCGGGTCAGGGCCGTCGCCGCGAGCCCGGCCGCGCCCGCGACGGCGATCGTGACGGCCATGGGTACGGCGGTGTGCGAGCCGGCCAACCCGACGAGCGGGGCCGCGGAGGCACCGAGCACGTACTGCACGACCCCGACGAGCGCGGAGGCGGCCCCGGCCGTGCGCCCGTGCTCGGCGAGGGCCAGCGCGGTCGCGTTGGGCGAGGTGAGGCCGACCGCCGACACCACGACGAACAGCGAGGGGAGTACGCCGGCCAGTCCGGCTCCGATCAGCACCGACACGACGATGCCGATGCCGCCGGTCGCCGACAGGACGAGGCCGAGCAACAGGAGCGGACGCGGGCCGGTGCGGTGCACGGTGCGGGCGCTGACCTGGCTGAGCAGGATCAGGCCCGCGGCGTTCATCGCGAACACTCCGCTGAACGCCTGCGGCGACAATCCGTAGATGTCCTGCAGGACGAACGAAGAGCCGGAGATGTAGGCGAACATCGCGGCGAAGCCGAGGCCGCCCGCGAGCGCGTAGCCCGTGAACTGCCGGTCGGTCAGCAGGTGGCCGAACACGGTCATCGTCGTGCGCCAGCGACCGGGCTGCCGGCGTTCCGCGGGCAGCGACTCGGGCAACCACCGGGCCGTCGACGCCAGCAGCAGCCCGCCCATCAGCGCGAGCGCGACGAAGACGCCCCGCCAGCTGGTGACCTTGAGCAGCTGCGCGCCGGCGATCGGCGCGACGATCGGCGCGACGCCGAGCACGAGCATGAGCGCGGCGTAGACCCGTGCGGCCGCGGTGCCGCCGTGCAGGTCCCTGACCACCGCACGGGCCACCACGACCGCGGCTGCACCGGAGGCCCCCTGCAGGAACCGCAGCGCGATCAGCACCTCGATGGACGGGGCGACCGCGCACAGCAGCGAGGCGACGACGAACCCGGCCAAGCCCGCGAAGACCGGCGGGCGCCGGCCGACGCGGTCGCTGATCGGGCCGATGACCAGCTGCCCGAACGCCAGGCCGCCGAGCAGCGCGGTAAGCGTGAGCTGGGCGACGCTGCTGCTCGCCGACAGGTCGCGCGACAGGGACGGCAGCGCGGGCAGGTAGGCGTCGATCGACATCGGCGTCATCGCCGTCATCGCGCCCAGCAGGATGATGCCGGCCTGCGGAGTCTCCGACTCCTCGGTCGACACTCGGGGACTCCCGCCGCGCGAGCGCGCGGGCCGCGCGCCGGTCAGCCCGAGTCTAGGAACGTCTCAGCGAGCAGCCGGCCGGTGCGGCTGCGCCGGGCCAGCGGCCCGGCCGCAGCCCGGATGAGCCGGGCGGCGGTCAGCGCCGGCCGAGGGGTTGCGCCGTCGAGCAGGTCGTTCCAGGTGAGGGACCACGTGCCGGCGAGTCGCCGTCCCACCGGCGCCGACGTCAGCGCCCGGGCACCCACGGAGACGACCGCGGGGTGGCGCAGCAGCGCGGCCTGAAGCGGGGCGGCGAGGTTGAGGTACGGCGAGAAGCGGTCGGCGAGGGACTGCCGGTAGACCGCCGCGGCGTCACCGGGGGACCGGCAGATCGCCCGCGCGGCCAGGACAGCGCTCTCCATGGCCGGACCGATGCCTTCGCCCTGCAACGGGTTGACGAGTCCGGCCGCGTCACCGACGAGCAGCACCCGCCCCGCGGCGGGGACGGTGCCGACGGTGCCCATCTTCAGCCAGCCGCCCTGCACGTCCTCGACCTCGCCGCAGGGCAGCAGCCCCCGCGCGACCAGCCCCTCGACGTAGGCCGTGAGGTCGGCGCGGGTCCGCCGGCTGCCGCTTCGGTCGTCGAGCAGCCCCACGCCGATGCCGACGTTGGCACGCCCGTCGACGCCGGGGAACAGCCACCCGTAGCCCGGGTAGGCCCGGCCGGGCCGCTCGTCGCGCAGGCTGATCATCGGGAGGTCGGGGACGGCCGGCAGGTAGCCGCGCAGCGCGAACCCCCACAGCACCTGCTCGCTGCGCACGAGACCGGCCTGCTCGGCGACGACGCTGAGCGCGCCGTCGGCGCCCACGACGTGGTCGGCGTCGACCCGGTGGTTGCCGGCGGTGGTCAACCGCGTGTGCCCGTCGACCGAGGCCAGCCCGGTCACGCGCGCCTGGACGCCCTCGGCACCGGCGTCGAGGGCGGCGGACCGTAGCGCCGCGTCGAACGTCGTGCGCGGGCAGACCAGCGCGTGGCCGGGATAGCTGCGACCCGGGAACGCCGGCAGCCGGACGCGCCGCCCCGCGGGCCCTTCGACGTACATGTCCGATGCCGGCGGCCCGGCGACCGCGACGCCGTGCGCCTGCAGCAGGGCGACGCCGCGCGGCCCGACCAGGTCGCCGCAGGCCTTGGCCCGGGGGAACTCACTCTTGTCGATCAGCGCCACCCGGGCGCCCTGGCGGGCGAGCTGGAGCGCGGCGATGCTGCCGGCGGGTCCGGCGCCGACCACGGCCACGTCGTAGCGCGCTGCCACCCGGCCTCCTGAACCGACCAGCCGCTTCCCCCGTGGCACCGACGATGGCAGGAGATGTCCCGGTTGGCCACCGGATGGTCGCACCTGGCGCGTTCGGGGGTCGCAGGCCTACGGTCGACGGTATGGCGGCACCCGCGCAGTCTGTCGGCGCGCGCACCGACATCAACCGCGTCGCCCGCCGGCTCTTCACGCCGATGCCGGCACGCTACGACCGGCTGGCGTTCCTGTTGTCCTTCGGGCAGGACCGGCGATGGCGGCGGGCCGTCGTGGACCGCATCGTCGCCGCGTCGCCGGCCGTTGTGCTCGATGTGGCCACCGGACCGGCCGGCGTTGCCCTCGCGATCGCCGCGCGCTCGCCGGCCCGGATCGTCGGCGTCGACCTCACCGAGGCGATGCTGCGCGAGGGGGTCGCCAACGTCCGGCGGGCCGGCCAGCAGTCTCGTATGCACCTGGCGCTGGCCCGCGGCGAGCGGCTGCCGTTCCGTGACGGGACCTTCGACGCGATCTCGTTCTCCTACCTGCTCCGCTACGTTGACGACCCGGTGGGAACCGTCGCCGAGCTGGCCCGATGCCTGCGCCCGGGCGGCACGTTGGCGAGCCTCGAGTTCCACGTGCCGCCGAACGCGCTGTGGCGCGCCGCGTGGGTGCTCTACACGCGGTTGCTGCTGCCGGTGCTCGGCCTGCTGACCGGCGGCCGCCCCTGGTGGCGGGTCGGGCGGTTCCTCGGGCCGAGCATCTCCGGGCACTACCGCCGGTTCCCGCTGCAGGCACACGTCGAGGCCTGGCAGGCGGCCGGACTCGTCGACGTCGACGTGCGGCTGATGAGCCTCGGCGGCGGTCTCGTCATGAGCGCCCGCAAGCGGGATGCGTCGGCGCCATGACCCAGGTCGCGCACCGGCCCGCCTTCTACGCCACCGGGCGTGGCACCGGCGGGGTGCGCGACTGGCTCACCCTGCTGCACCCGCCGTACACCGCGTGGCACCTGTCCTACGTGGCGATCGGCGCGGCACTCGCTCCGCAGTTCGCGGTGTGGCGGATGGGCGGCGCCGTCCTTGCGTTCTTCCTCGCCGTCGGCGTCGGCGCGCACGCCGCCGACGAGCTGCACGGGCACCCGCTGCGCACCGGGATCGCGGATCGGACGCTGGCCGCGGTCGGTGCGGTCGCGGTGGCTGCTGCGGTGGCGATGGGGCTGGCGTACGCCGGCTGGCGGATGGTGCCCTTCGCCCTGGTCGGGGCGTTGCTGGTGGCCGGCTACAACTTCGAGCTGTTCGGCGGGCTGCTGCACAACCAGCTCGGATTTTCCGTTGCCTGGGGCGCTTTTCCGGTGCTGACCGGCTACTACGCCCAAGGCTTCACGCTGGGCGCGCCGGCATTCCTGGCGGCGGCGGCGGCCACCGGGTTGTCTTGCGCGCAGCGGTCGCTGAGCACCCCGGCCCGGGGGATCCGCCGGCGCACCCGCGCGGTGGAGGGCAGGGTCGTGGCCGACGACGGCAGCAGCCGGCCGCTCGACGAAGCGACGATCCTGGCGCCGCTCGAGCAGGCCTTGCAGGCGATGGCCTGGGCGGTGGCGGCGCTCGCCGCCGCGCTGGTCCTGATGCGGCTCTGACGCGGCTCAGGGTCGTGGAACCGAACCGAATTCGGGGGGCGGGCAGACGTCGTACGCCGGATGGGACAGGATCGGACCAGGAGCGCACAGGTACGAGACACGACGACCGGAGGTCCTGATGCCGTACCAGTTCACGGAGAAGGGTGTGGAGACTCTCGAGGAGGTCAAGCGGTTCCTCGATGATCACATCTATCCGAACGAGCAGGAGTATCTCGAGCAGGCGCACGAGGTCGGGTCGACCGGCTACCC